>NZ_JBVHHL010000023.1:0-117243 GCF_055561075.1 Streptomyces sp. NPDC022910 | reverse complement strand
GCGGTGTGCAGAACCGCGCGGTTCTCGGTGACGTTGATCCTCTCACCGCGGAACATGGCGTCCCTCAGCCCGAACACGTCCGTGGCTGCGGCCAGCTCGCGCAGCAGCCGCAGCGTCTCATCGGTGACCAGGTGCTTGGAGTAGTCGACGTGCAGATCGCCGGCCTGGAGGGTGTACCCGCTGCCGCGCCCGGGGTCCGCCGCGAACAGGTCCCGCAGCCGCACCTCGCCGAGCTCCTCACGGTGCTTGGCCAGAGCGGTCCACTCGGGCGTCTGGTTGAGCCTGGTACGGCTGTCTGCGTTCATCTCGGACTTCAGCCTTCTTCCTTGCGTGTGCTGCTGCGTAGCTCGCCCCGCTGCCGGTCCCAACCTAATTGATCAGGGCGTCGGGTGACCTGTCGTCACGCCGTCGTCCGGCGCAACAACAGGTACGTCCGGCTTGCGCGCGGTTATCAACGAGGTCACCGCGAGTCCGAAGAGCAGGGCCGCGAGCAGCGCGGGCCCGTTCAGCCCGTACATCCGCGCCACGGCTCCGCCGAGCAGGGCGCCGAGCGGGGCTCCGGAAGTCGAGGCCGTGCGGAAGGCGGAGGCGACGCGGCCCGCCATGGACGCGGGACTGCGTTGCTGCATCAGCGTGACCTGGTTGACGTTCCACACCATGCCCATGGCGCCGAGCAGGAGCATGCCCGCGAGGAAGGCCCCGAGGTGGCGGATGGTCCCCATGAGCAGCAGGGACGACGTCTGCACGCTTCCGGCCACGAGCAGCGCGCGGAGGCGTCCGGTGCGCCGGGCGATCCGCTGGGCGGCGAAGCCCCCGGCGAGGCTGCCGGCCGAGTACGCCGTCATCGCGGCCGCGTATCCCGCGTTGCCCGTGTGCAGCCAGCGCGTCACATGCAGCACCAGCGTGGCGATCAGGGCGCCCATGCCTATGTTGCACAGCAGCGTGGCCACGCAGATCGCCCGCAGCGCCCGGTCGCCCCACAGCGCGCGCAGGCCTTCACCGATCTCGGCCCTCAGGGTGCTGCCGGCCGGGCGCGACCCTCGCTCCGGCGGCCGTATCCGCAGGGAGGCCACGAGGGCTGCCGCCAGCAGATAGGTGCTCGCGTCGGCCGCGAACGGCATGAAGGCACCGACGGCCAGCAACAGTGGCACGAACGGGCCCGCCAACAGGCCGCCCGCGAGCTGCTGCCCGGTCATCAACCGGGCGTTGGCGCTGCCCAGGGCGTCATGGTCCACCAGGGAGGGCAGCAGAGCCGTGGAGGCGTTGTCGAAGAGCGTCTGGAGGGTGGTGAGCGAGAAGGCGAGCACAAGCAGCAGCGGGATCGACGCGTGCCCGAGCCACACGGCCCACGCGAACCCAGCGACGAGCACACCGCGGAGGGCGTCGACGGCCCACATCGCCCGCCGCTGGTCCACCCGGTCGGCCAGGGCGCCGCCCAGCAATCCGAACAGCAGCCACGGGACATATCCACAGGCCGTGACGGAGGCGATGACGAGGGGCTCGTCCGTGAGCTGCACGGCGAGCAGGGGCAGCGCCGACCCACGCAGCGCGTCCCCGAACCGGGAGACCACGGCGGCGGTCCACAGCCGTCCGAACCCCCCGCGCCACGCGGGCGCACACACGCCCGCGGTCTCGACCGTCGCCACGACTCCCCCTCACGATGCGCCCGATGCACACACCGTAGAGGGCACCACTGACATTCGGCCGTGAGGCGGTCTGCCGCCGGTGGGTGAAACAGCTCCGGCCGGACACCGCCTCGGCGCCCGGCCATGACAGTCCCCCTGCTCGACCGGGGCCGAGCGTTCGGGGGGACTCAACGCCTAGATTTCGCCCCGCAGTTTGGCGAGCGCCTCAGCGAGGATCGCCTCGCCGTCCGCGTCGCTGCGCCGCTCCCGCACATACGCGAGGTGCGTCTTGTAGGGCTCGGTGCGCGGCGGGTCCGGCGGGTTGTCCCGGTCCTGACCGGCCGGAAAGCCGCAGCGCGGGCAGTCCCAGCTGTCGGGAACCTGCGCGTCGCTGGCGAAGCTCGGCTGCGTCTCGTGCCCGTTGGAGCACCAGAAGGAGATGCGCAGACGCGGCGCGGACTCGCCGCGCTCGGCCTCGCCCATCGGCCCCGCCCCGACCCGGCTTCCTCGGATCGCGTTGCCACTTGCCACGGTCGTAACTCCCTGCGTGATGGTGCCGCGAAGCGAGTCGGCGTTTCGCTTCGCTGCGAGCGCCTCAGTCTACGTAAGGCCCAACGCGCGTCCAGTGATGGGAGTTACCCCCGCCCCTAGACGCAAGCCCCATGATAGGCCGCGTCCGAAGACCCGTACCGAACATGGGGCGTTACGTGCTGTATGTACGTTTTGCCGGCGTCGGCCGACCTCAGCTCTTGACCTTCATCAGGATGCCGAGCACCACGATGCACGCAAGCCAGAGCAGACCGATCACAAGGGTGATCCGGTCGAGGTTGCGCTCGGCGACCGAGGAGCCGCCGACGGAGGACTGCATGCCGCCACCGAACATGTCGGAGAGGCCGCCGCCCTTCCCCTTGTGCATCAGCACCAGCAGCATCAGCAGCAGGCTGAAGACGATCAGGGCGATCGAGAACCCCAAAACCACGGCTGGACCAACTTCCTCGGATTCGGATGGACGACGGGGCCGAAGCTCTTTGAAACTTCATGTTCCGTAGAAGAGTCTCGGCCCCGCAAGAGTACGACGGATCGTCCCTACGTCATACTCGCGACTTTCCCGTGCGCCACGGCGGCGCGGCTCACTGGTCGCGGAAGCGGACGATCTTGACGAACTCGTCGGCGTCCAGCGAGGCACCGCCGACCAGGGCGCCGTCGATGTCCGGCTTTGCCATGATTTCAGCGACATTGCCGGACTTGACCGAGCCACCGTACTGGATGCGGACCTTGTCGGCCACGTCCTGCGAGTACAGCTCAGCGATCTTGCCGCGGATCGCCGCGCAGACCTCCTGGGCGTCGTCGGCCCCGCATACCTTGCCGGTGCCGATGGCCCAGACGGGCTCATAGGCGATCACGATCGACTCGACCTGCTCGCCCGGGAGGTCCTTCAGACCGCCCTCGACCTGCGTCAGCGTGTGCGAGACGTGGTTGCCCGCCTCGCGGACGTCCAGCTCCTCACCGACGCACAGGATCGGGGTCAGACCGTGCTTGAAGGCGGCCTTGGTCTTGGCGTTCACCAGCTCGTCGGACTCATCGTGGTACTGCCGGCGCTCGGAGTGGCCGATCACCACGTACGTGCACTTCAGCTTGGCCAGCATCGAGCCGGAGATCTCGCCGGTGTAGGCACCGGAGTCATGCGACGAGACGTCCTGGGCACCGTACTTGATCTTGAGCTTGTCGCCGTCGACCAGAGTCTGCACGGAGCGCAGGTCGGTGAAGGGCGGCAGGACCGCGACCTCGACGGCCTCGTAGTCCTTGTCGGCCAGGGCGAAGGCCAGCTTCTGGACGTGGGCGATGGCCTCCAGGTGATTGAGGTTCATCTTCCAGTTGCCCGCCATCAGCGGCATGCGCCCAGAGGAAATAGATTCAGCCATCGAGGTTCAGTCCTCCAGTGCGGCGAGGCCGGGGAGCGTCTTGCCCTCGAGGTACTCGAGGGAGGCGCCTCCGCCGGTCGAGATGTGGCCGAATGCCGACTCGTCGAAACCCAGGGTGCGGACGGCCGCGGCGGAGTCACCGCCGCCGACCACCGTGAAGCCCGGGGAGTCGACGAGGGCCTGGGCGACCGCCTTGGTGCCCTCGGCGTAGTCGGGGTGCTCGAAGACGCCCATGGGTCCGTTCCAGAAAACGGTGGCCGCGTCGGCGAGCTTCGAGGCGTACAGCTTCCGGGTCTCCGGACCGATGTCCAGGCCCTCCTGGTCCGCCGGGATCGCGTCCGCGGAGACGACGGTGGGGTTGGCCGGGGCCTTTGTCTTCAGGTCCGGGAACTCCGGGGCGACCAGCACGTCGACGGGCAGGACCAGCTCGACGCCGCTCTTCTCCGCGCGCTCGATGTACTCGGTCACGGCCGGGATCTGGTCCTCCTGGAGGAGGGAGATGCCGACCTCGTGGCCCTTGGCCTTGAGGAAGGTATAGGCCATGCCACCGCCGATGAGCAGCCGGTCGGCCTTCTCGAGCAGCCGGTCGATCACGGCGAGTTTGTCGGAGACCTTGGCGCCGCCGAGCACGACGACGTAGGGCCGCTGGAGGTCCTCGGTGAGCTTCTTCAGCACGGCGACCTCGGTGGCGATGAGGTAGCCGGCGTAGTGCGGCAGGCGGGCCGGCAGGTCGTACACGGAGGCGTGCTTGCGGTGGACCGCGCCGAAACCGTCGCCCACGTAGACGTCGGCGAGGGCGGCAAGCCGGTCGGCGAACTCGCCGCGCTCGGTGTCGTCCTTGGAGGTCTCGCCGGGGTTGAAGCGGAGGTTCTCGATGACCGCGACCTGGCCGGGCTGCAGGCCGTTCACCGCGTCGTGGGCGGCGGGGCCGACCGTGTCCTGGGCGAACGCGACCGGGGCGCCGAGGAGTTCACCGAGGCGCTCGGCGGCGGGCAGCAGCGAGAATGCCGGGTCCGCAGCACCCTTGGGACGGCCCAGGTGTGAGGCGACCACCACCTTGGCGCCCGCGTCGGCGAGGGCCTTGACGGTGGGCAGGACGGCGCGGATGCGGCCGTCGTCGGTGATGAGGCCGTCGGCCAGCGGGACGTTCAGGTCGGCGCGGACGAAGACCCGCTTGCCGTCCACGCCTTCGGAGAGGAGTTCGTCGATCGTCTTCATAAGGGGACTCCTGGGGAGGGCTCTTGATCGTACGAGGGCTTGATGGATCTGCACGCGAGCCGGGGCTCGCTGTACGTGCGGCAGGGCTCGGGCAGCGCGACCGTGCGCTGCCCGAGCCCTGCTATCGCATCGGGATGCCTGCTTCGGCGATCAGAGCTGGTTGCCGACGAAGACCGTCAGGTCGACGAGGCGGTTGGAGTAGCCCCACTCGTTGTCGTACCAGCCGATGACCTTCACGTTCTTGCCCTCCTGAACCATGGTCAGGGAGGAGTCGAAGGTGCAGGACGCCGGGGCGTTGACGATGTCGGAGGAGACGATCTGGTCCTCCGTGTAGTCGAGCAGACCCTTGAGCTCACCCTCGGCGGCCTTCTGGAAGGCGGCGTTGACCTCTTCCTTGGTGACCTCGCGGCTGAGCTCGACGACCAGGTCGGTGACCGAGCCGGTGGGGACCGGGACGCGCATGGCGATGCCGTCCAGCTTGCCCTTCAGCTGCGGCAGGACCAGGGCGGTGGCCTTGGCGGCGCCTGTGGTGGTCGGGATGATGTTCTCGGCGGCGGCACGGGCGCGGCGCAGGTCCTTGTGCGGGAAGTCCAGGATGCGCTGGTCGTTCGTGTACGCGTGCACCGTGGTCATCAGACCCTTGACGATGCCGAAGTTCTCGTCGAGGACCTTCGCCATCGGCGCCACACAGTTGGTGGTGCAGGAGGCGTTGGAGATGACGTGGTGCTTCGCCGGGTCGTAGGTGTCCTGGTTGACGCCCATCACGATGGTGACGTCTTCGTTCTTGGCCGGCGCCGAGATGATGACCTTCTTGGCACCACCGGCGATGTGCTTCTCGGCGTCTTCCTTCTTGGTGAAGATGCCGGTCGACTCGATGACGATGTCGACGCCCAGCTCGCCCCACGGGATCTCGGCGGGGTTGCGCTCGGAGAGGACCTTGATCGTCTTGCCGCCGACGGTGATGGTGTCCTCGGTGTGGGACACCTCCTCCTTCAGCCGGCCGAGGATGGTGTCGTACTTCAGCAGGTGAGCGGTGGTCGCGGTGTCACCCAGGTCGTTGACAGCCACGATCTCGATGTCTGCACCCTGCTCCAGCAGCGCGCGGAAGTAGTTACGACCGATGCGGCCGAAGCCGTTGATTCCTACGCGGATCGTCACGAACCGATCTCCTCGTTGGTACGCCGACTTTCGACGCCGGCGAGCTGTATGGGATGTCCCCGACCACCCACGACCCTACCTCCCTGCGGCCCCCGCAGTGACATCGAGATGCCCCATACACGGCAGGGCGGTCCGTACCCGTCAGTAGAGGTACGGACCGCCCTGGGACAAGGGCCCGATCACTCGTTCCGGCGATACGGGACCATCTGCCATTGACCACTGTCCGTCAGTTGTTGAGTGCGGCCAGTGATTTCTTGATGAACGTCGCCCGGTCGGCCGCGGAGGCGACGTGTTCGAGACCGAAGCCCAGCAGCACGGTGCGGTCCGTGGTGACGGCTCCGTACGTCGAGAACAGAGCCCCGGCGCGTGCCCAGTCCTTGAGGACGGCAGGGCTGCCCGCCGGCGGTCCGGCCACGCTCCAGGCGCCGAGCGACGTCTCGAAGCCCTCGGTCTCGGTGGCCGCGCCGCCGACGACGAGCGAGGCGTCGTCGGCGAGGACGCCGTGGCCGCCGTTGCCCGGGTCGGTGATGTAGCTCAGCGCGACCTCGACCGTCTTGCCTGCGTACGCGCTCAGGTCGAAGTTCACCTCCTGCCAGCCGGTGGAGGCGCCGGTGAAGCTGTGCCATGTGCCGGTGGTGCCGGTCGCCGTGCAGCCGCTCGCCGCCACGGTCAGATAGTGCTTGAGCCACGGGTGCTCGCCCACGAGGAACCCGGCCTCGCACTCCGTCGGCACCGCGTCCCCGGTCGCACCGCCGGCCTCCGGCAGCGTCGTCCAGTCGTCGGCTCCCGCGGTGTGGATCTCCACCGCCGCGTGGTCGTAGCCCGGTTCGGTGTCCCACAGCAGCCGCGTGCGCAGGGCGGGTTTGGCGGCCGCGCCCACCTTGGTGAGGTCGATGGTGCGGGTGAGCCGCTTGTACGCGTCGTCGGTATGGACGGCGGCAACCATGTAGGAGCCCGTGTACGGCCCGTACGGGTTGACGGTTCCAGCGAACTGGCCCGCACCGGCACTCGCGAACTGGGGGTACGTGTCCACGGGCAGCTCGTCCGAGGTGACGCCGTATGTACCCGCCTTGTCCAGCGGGTTGCCGGCCGCGGCGCCGAGCGCACCGGTGAAGCCGTCGAGACCGCCTGAGCCGGTGAAGCCGGTGGCCCCCGGGGTCGACGTACGCGAGTAGGCGCCCAGGTAGTACTGGCTGAAGTCATCCGAAAGAGTGCCGTCACCGAGGTCGACGGCGCCGCCCGCCTGTTCGCCTGCCTCGATCAGCTTGCCGCCCTCGTTGAGGAACGCGCGCAGCTGGAGCTGGGTGGCGTTGCCCGGGACGCCCGCTCCCGTGTAGTGGACGACCGTCTTGAAGTGGTCCATCACTCCCAGCGCGTCGGGCGCGCCCTGAGTGGCGACGTCCCAGACGATCGCCTTGCGGCCGTTCGCCTTCAGGGCGTCCAGGTAGGTCTGCGCCTGGGTGGCCTTGGCCCCCTCCTCGGCGACCACCAGGGTCTCCGCTTCGGGCCGTTCGGCCACGGTGTAGGTGAAGTGCTGACTGGACGTCCGCTTGCCGTTCCTGGCCTCGCCGGTGAACCACACCTCGACCTTGTCGCCCGGTTCGCCGCCCTGGACCTTGGCCCGGTACTCATCGAAGTAGAGGTTGTCGTCGCCGCCGTAGGTCTCACCGCCCTTCCAGGGCCTGAGCGCCTGGTCCTCGACGCGGCCGCCGTTGACGCGGTACTTGAGCTCCTTGTCGCGCACGGACTTCCGTACCACGACCGAGACCTCCTGGTCCGCGCCGCGCGAGTACGACGTCGAGAACGTGGCCGGGGTGAAGTCGGGCGCGTCGATGCCGACCGAGGACGACGGCCGGTCGGGGTGTGAGGCCGTCTCGGCCACGGAGAGCGCGAAGGGGATGTTCTTCTCGAACTCCTGCTGGATCAGCTTCTCGTCGTCAGGGAAGTTGAAGACCGACTGGCAGTCGGCCGCGTTCCAGGTGTCGCTCGGATCGATGTTCGACGCCGTTTGGCAGGTCGACATCTCGGGTGTGAACATCGCCATGCCGTTGACGTTCGACGCATGGCCGTCCGCCTCGCCGTTGGTGGTGTACAGCTCCGAGGAGACCTGCGAGCGGTAGCCGGGGACGGCCGGGTTGTCCGGCGTGCCGGCGAGCGCCTTGTACAGGACGTCGTCCGGGGTCGGCGTGGCGACCTGCCAGCCCACACCGTAGAGGAGAAGTTCGGCGGCGGAGTGGTAGTTGATGCCGTACGAGAACCCGATGCGCTTCTCGAAGTGGTCGAGCGCCCGGGTCTCGGGCTCCGACCCGGGGCTCGCGCCCCGGTAGGTCTGGCTGGTGGGGTTGGGGGATGATCCCTCGTCGTCGTAGCCCCACTTGTAGGCGAAGTTGCGGTTGAGGTCGACACCGTCTCCGGTGCTGATGACTCCGTCGCCGTTGACGTCCCGCAGGTTCTTGCGCCACAGGCGGGTGGTGGAGTCCTTGAAGGTGTAGTCGTAGCCGTCGGGGTTGGCCGAGATGACGAACCACAGCTCGGTGGAGTCGACGATCTTCCTGATGCGCTTGTTCGTGGCGTAGTTGTCCAGGTAGTAGTGCATCAGCCGGCGGGTCATCTCCGGTGTGATCCACTCGCGCGCGTGCTGGTTGGAGACGTACAGCACCGAGGGCTTCGAGCCGTCCTCGGACTTCTTCGCGTTCTTGGTCAGTTTGAGGGCGAGGACGTTCTGGCCGTTGATCGTCGTGCCGATGGATTCGACCTTGGTGAGGTCGGGGTGGGCCCGGCCCGTCCTGACGATCTCCTCTTCGATGCCGCCCTTTCCGCTGTACGGTCGGAAGACGCCCTGGGCCGCGGCCTCGACCCGCGCCTCCGCCTTGGTCGAAAGCGTGTGCTCGGTGAGGGCGACACCCTGCTTCTCAAGCCTCTCGGCCTGCTGGTCGGTGAGGTAGACCTCGACGGCGGTCTTGCCGTTCCCGGTCACCTGATCGCCGAGTTCGTGGCCGTCCTGTCCGGCCTTGAGCAGCAGGGGTATCTGCTTCTGGGTGACTTCGGCGCGGAAGACCTTGACCTCGTCCCCGCCGGACTTGTGGGAGGAGCTTGTGGACTGCGCCTGGGCGATGGGTGCGAGGCTCGCTCCGCCGAGCAGAAGCGCGCCGACAGCGAGGATCGATCTCGCTCTGTGTCTCATGGACCCCCCTAGCAGTGGTTCACCACAGCGGCGAACAGTTGCCAGGCTCATGACAGTTCATGATCGAGTCAAGGGCTCCTCAAGGACAGACAGACGCCGGTGCCGACGTTCCAAATGGGCGTCGGCACCGGCGTGTTGGACCTTCAGGCGTCACCCTGCCAGGTTGTCCGCCATCTCCTCCGTGAGGTTGGACTCCGTGCCAGGGATCCCGAGGTCCGAGGCGCGCTTGTCGGCCATCGCCAGCAGACGGCGGATGCGTCCCGCGACCGCGTCCTTGGTCAGCGGCGGGTCGGCGAGGGCACCCAGTTCCTCCAGGGATGCCTGCTTGTGCTCCATCCGCAGACGGCCCGCGGCCGCGAGGTGCTCGGGGACCTCGTCGCCGAGGATCTCCAGGGCCCGGGCGACCCGTGCACCGGCGGCGACGGCGGCGCGGGCCGAGCGGCGCAGGTTGGCGTCGTCGAAGTTGGCGAGGCGGTTCGCGGTGGCGCGGACCTCGCGGCGCATTCGCCGCTCCTCCCAGGCCAGCACGGACTCGTGCGCACCGAGACGGGTGAGCAGCGCGCCGATCGCGTCACCGTCCCGGACGACGACGCGGTCCACGCCCCGTACCTCGCGGGCCTTCGCTGCGATCGACAGGCGGCGCGCGGCGCCGACCAGGGCGAGCGCGGCCTCCGGGCCGGGGCAGGTCACCTCGAGGGAGGACGAGCGGCCGGGCTCCGTCAGCGAACCGTGTGCCAGGAACGCGCCGCGCCAGGCGGCCTCTGCGTCGCAGGTGGCTCCCGACACCACCTGCGGGGGCAGGCCGCGGATGGGGCGGCCACGGCCGTCGACGAGGCCGGTCTGACGGGCCAGCTGGTCACCGCCCGCGACCACGCGCACCACGTAGCGGGAGCCGCGGCGCAGACCGCCGGGCGCCATCACGATCAACTCGGAGCTGTGGCCGAAGATCTCGAGAATGTCCCGCTTGACACGCCGGGCCGCCATCGCCGTGTCCAGCTCCGCCTCGATCACGATGCGGCCGCTGACCAGGTGCAGTCCGCCCGCAAACCGCAGGATCGCCGAGACCTCCGCCTTTCTGCAGCAGGTCCGGGTGACGGGAAGCCGGGAGATCTCGTCCTTCACCGCTGCCGTCATCGCCATGGGCCGATCCTTCCATGCATCCGAAAAATACGGTCGTACGCGGCGGCCAACAGCTCCGGGTCGTGCCGCGGGGTTCCGTCGGTCCGGGCCACCGGTGCCAGCTCGACCGCGGCGCCGAACCGCTTGGCGGCCTCGTTCAGCAAGGCACGGTCGGGTACGGCGGCCTGGTCGGCCAGCACCACGTCCAGGGCGAGTTTAGGGGCGTGTCGTCCCAAAACCTCCAAATGACGCTGCGGGGAGAAGCCTTCGGTTTCTCCCGGCTGCGGAGCGAGGTTCAACGAGAGTACCCGGCGCGCCTTGGTCTCCATGAGGGCGTCCAGGAGCTCCGGGACGAGCAGATGAGGGATCACCGAGGAGAACCAGGAGCCAGGACCCAGCACCACCCAGTCGGCGTCCAGGACCGCGGCGAGGGCCTCGGGCACGGCGGGCGGGTCGGGCGGCACGAGATGCACCGACTGCACCTCGCCGGGGGTGAGCGCGACGGTCGCCTGCCCCCGTACGGTGCCGATCTCGTCCGGGTGCTCCGGGTCGTGTCCCTTGACCAGCGCCTCGAGCTCCAGGGGTACGGCGGACATGGGCAGGACGCGGCCGTGGGCGCCCAGGAGCCTGCCGACGAGGTCGAGGGCCTGGACGTGGTCGCCGAGCTGCTCCCAGAGGGCCACGATCAGCAGGTTGCCGACCGCGTGTTCGTGCAGATCGCCCTTCGACTGGAACCGGTGCTGGATGACGCGGGCCCAGGTCTGGCCCCAGTCGTCGTCGCCGCACAGCGCGGCCAGCGCCTTGCGCAGATCGCCGGGCGGGAGCACTCCGAGCTCGTCCCGCAAGCGGCCGCTGGAGCCGCCGTCGTCGGCGACGGTGACGACGGCGGTGAGGTCGCCGGTGATCCGGCGCAGCGCGGCGAGCGAGGCGGACAGGCCCATGCCGCCGCCCAGAGCGACCACCTTGGGCTGGGTGCCGCGGCGGCGCGCCCGGCCGCCACGAGCCTCGGCGGGGCTACCTCCCCGTCCCTCGGACACCACCCGGCGCAGCCTGCTCAGCCGCAGAGTACGTCCGGTCACTCGCGCCCCATGTCCCGGTGCACGACCACGGTCTCCACTCCCTCGGCGGCCAGGCGGGCGGCGAGCTTCTCGGACATGGCGACGGAACGGTGCTTGCCGCCGGTGCAGCCGATGGCGATGGTCACATAGCGCTTGCCCTCACGGCGGTACCCCGCCGCGATGAGCCGGAGCAGCTCGGCGTAGCGGTCGAGGAACTCCTTGGCACCGGGCTGGTTGAAGACGTACGCGGCCACCTCCTCGTTGAGGCCGGTGTAGGGGCGCAGCTCAGGGACCCAGTGCGGGTTGGGCAGGAAACGCATGTCCGCGACGAGGTCGGCGTCCACCGGGAGACCGTACTTGAAACCGAAGGACATGACGGTGGCCCGCAGTTCGGGCTCCTCCTCACCGGCGAACTGGGCGTCCATCTTGGCGCGCAGTTCGTGCACGTTGAGGCTCGAGGTGTCTATCACCAGATCGGCGTCGCCGCGCAGCTCGCGCAGCAGCTCGCGCTCGGCGGCGATGCCATCGACGATGCGGCCGTCGCCCTGGAGGGGGTGCGGACGGCGGACGGACTCGAAACGGCGTACCAGGGCGTCGTCGGAGGACTCCAGGAAGACGATCCTCCGGGTGACGTTCTTCGCCGCCAGACCGGCCAGGGACTCGCGGAGGTTGTCGAAGAAGCGGCGGCCGCGGACGTCGACGACGACCGCGATGCGGGCGACGTTGCCCTGGGAGCGGGCGCCCAGCTCCACCATGGTGGGGATCAGCGCCGGTGGCAGGTTGTCGACGACGAACCAGCCGAGGTCCTCCAGACACTTGGCGGCCGTAGACCGGCCGGCGCCGGACATGCCGGAGATGATCACCAGCTCGGGGATGGCCGTGTCCGGTACCCCGGATGTTTCGATGCCCGTACTCACTTGTGCTCCGTTTTCCTGGCCCGCCTGCTGCTGCGACCGATCCTCACTCGTGTCCTTGTGAGCGGCCTGGCCCTGTGCTGAGCGTTCTTCTGCTCTCTGGTCGTGCTCGGTCATGTCTCCTGCCCCCGTCGCTCGTCCGGGGGACCCGCGGCCACGGGTTCCCCGGGGGAACCCGCCGTCGTCCCGGGTTCCTCCTCTTCCATGATCTCTCCAGTCGCCGTGTTCACGGCGGGTGCGGCCGGAGCCGCCTGGGCGAGGGCCACGGCGATCGTCTCGGCCGTCTTGCGGCCGATGCCGGGAACCTCCTGAATCTGGTTGATTGTGGCGGATCGCAGCTTTTTCACCGAGCCGAAGTGCTTGATCAACGCCTGTTTGCGGGTCTCACCGAGGCCCGGCACCTCGTCCAGGGGGCTCGACCTCAGACGCTTGGTCCGCTTGCTGCGCTGGTAGACGATCGCGAAGCGGTGGGCCTCGTCGCGGACGCGCTGGAGCAGGTAGAGGCCCTCGCTGGTGCGGGGCAGGACCACCGGGTCGTCCTCGTCCGGCACCCACACCTCCTCCAGTCGCTTGGCGAGACCGCACACGGCGATGTCGTCGATCCCGAGTTCGTCCAGCGCCTTCTGGGCGGCCGCGACCTGGGGCTGACCGCCGTCGACCACGACGAGCTGTGGCGGGTAGGCGAACCGCTTGGGCCGCCCGTCGTCCTCCGTCAGGGGGTCCCCGTCCGCCCACTCCCCCGTCTTCTCCTTCTCGGCGACGTAGCGCTTGAAGCGGCGGGTGATCACCTCGTGCATGGACCGGACGTCGTCCTGGCCCTCGAAACCCTTGATCTGGAAGCGGCGGTACTCGCTCTTGCGCTGCAGTCCGTCCTCGAAGACGACCATGGAGGCCACGACGTCCTCGCCCTGGAGGTGCGAGATGTCGTAGCACTCGATCCTGAGCGGCGCGCTGTCCAGGTCGAGGGCCTCGGCGATCTCCTCCAGGGCGCGCGAGCGGGTGGTCAGGTCGGAGGCACGCTTTGTCTTGTGCAGGGCGAGCGCCTGCTGGGCATTGCGCTGCACGGTCTCCATCAGCGCCTTCTTGTCGCCCCGCTGCGGGATGCGCAGCGAGACGTTCGACCCGCGGCGGCCGGTGAGCCAGTCCTGGACAGGCTCTATGGGGTCGGGCAGCGCCGGGACCAGGACCTCCTTGGGCACAGAGTCGCCCGTCTCCTCGCCGTAGAGCTGCTGAAGGGCGTGCTCGACCAGGGCGTCGGTGGTGACGTCCTCCACCTTGTCCGTCACCCAGCCGCGCTGGCCGCGTACGCGTCCGCCGCGCACATGGAAGATCTGCACGGCCGCCTCCAGCTCGTCCTCGGCGACTGCGATCAGGTCGGCGTCGGTCGCGTCGGTGAGCACGACCGCGTTCTTCTCCATGGCCTTCTTCAGAGCCTCGATGTCGTCGCGCAGACGGGCGGCCCGCTCATACTCCATCTCCTCGGCCGCCTCCATCATCTGCTTCTCCAGACGACGGAGGTGTGTGCCCGTACGGCCCGCCATGAAGTCGCAGAACTCCTCGGCCAGTTCCCGATGGTCCTCGGGAGAGACCCGGCCGACGCAAGGTGCGGAGCACTTGCCGATGTAGCCGAGCAGGCAGGGGCGGCCGGTGCGCTCGGCGTTCTTGAAGACGCCGGCCGAGCAGGTGCGCACGGGGAAGACACGCAACAGCAGATCCACGGTGTCGCGGATCGCCCACGCGTGCCCGTACGGCCCGAAGTACCGTACGCCCTTGCGTTTCTGGCCACGCATCACCTGGACGCGCGGGAACGCCTCATTCATCGTCACCGCGAGGTACGGGTAGCTCTTGTCATCGCGGTACTTGACGTTGAACCGGGGGTCGAACTCCTTGATCCAGGTGTACTCCAGCTGCAGAGCCTCGACCTCCGTGGACACCACGGTCCACTCCACGGACGCGGCCGTGGTGACCATGGTGCGGGTGCGCGCGTGGAGGTTCGCCAGGTCCTGGAAGTAGTTCCCCAGGCGCTGGCGCAGGCTCTTCGCCTTTCCGACGTAGATCACCCGGCGGTGCTCGTCCCGGAACCGGTAGACCCCGGGCGAGTCCGGAATCTCTCCCGGCTTGGGGCGGTAGCTGGAGGGGTCGGCCATGTCTCACACCCTACTGGCGGGGGCCGACAGCGCGGCGACCCTGTGGACAACGGCCGGCGGTGGCCCTGGGCGCGCCTGACGCGAGGACGGCCCGGAGCCCAGGGGCTCTCGCGCGGACGGCCGGGCGGACACCCCGAACCGGCCACGGGGCGCGGAGTCTTCCGTGTGGTGGGCATCGGGTGTTGTCGGGGCTTGGTCAACACGCTTCAATGCGGGAAACCCTCGGGCCGTGATCGGCGGGGTTCGCTTGTGAACGAGCCCCGCACGCCCCGGCCGGCCCGGAACGACCTCCACGAACGGACTGACCGGCCGTCGTGACCATTCACAGAAAGGCCCCCTGTATGCGGCACGGCACACAGTATGCGGACGTCGTCCCGGCGGAGTTGGAGGCGGCCCTGCGGGGCGGCCCCTTCCATGTCGCGCTGCGCGCCGCGATCGCCGCCCGCGGACTGCCGCTGCAGCGCGTACAGCACCATCTGTCGCGGTACGGGGTCAGGGTCGGCGTGACGAGCCTGAGCTACTGGCAGCAAGGTGCGCGCCGCCCGCAGCGACCCGAGTCCCTGCGCGCGGTGCGCGCCCTGGAGGAGATCCTCCAGCTACCGGACGAATCGCTGATCCGACTGCTGGCCGGGACCGACGAGCGGCCCGGACCTGACCGTCCCCCGGGCCGTTCGTACCGCTCCCTGGTGGAGGCCTCGGGCGTGCTGGAACGCCTCCTCGCCGAGCTGGAGGCCCCGCTCGACGGCGGACTGCACACCATCGGCCACCATGAGCGCGTCCGCATAGGAGCGCGCCGGGAGCTGCTGGCCCGCGAGTCCCACCACATCGTGCGCGCGCACAAGGACGGCGTGGACCGCTATGTCGCCATCCACCAAGGCGATCAGGGGTGCGCCCCGGAGCGTATAGCGGTACACGCGCTGGAGAACTGCCGCACGGGGCGTGTGCGCTGGCACCGCGACACGGGTGTCCTGGTCGCCGAGTTGCTCTTCGATATGCGGTTGCGCACCGGCGATACGTTTCTCTTTCGCTATGGCTTCGAGGACGGCACCGCCGGCGCCTCCTGCGAGTACGTCCGCGGCTTCAGCCTCGCGGGCGGGCAGTACGCGCTCCAGGTGAGCTTCGACGAGGAGGCGCTGCCGGCGCGCTGCCACCGGTTCACCCAGCACTCCGCCGCCGCCCCGCGCAGCGGCCGTCAGGAGCTGGCGCTGAGCGGACGTCACCGCTCGGTGCATCTGGTGGAGCCGCGGGTCCGGTCGGGGATCGTGGGGATCGGGTGGGACTGGGAGTGAACGGGCCCTCCTGACCCGTCAGGCCGCCGGGCCCGCCACGATCCCGCCGTTTTTCACCTCGACGGACACCTCGTGCAGCGGGTCGGTGGCCGGGGCCTGCACCACCTCACCGGTGACGGCGTCGAACCGGCTGCCGTGGCAGGGGCAGACGAGCGTCGTGCCGGACAGTTTGTTGATGGCACACCCGGCGTGCGTGCAGATCGTGCTGTACGCCTTCAGGGAGCCGTCCGCGGCACGGCTGACCACGACGTTCGCGTCCCGGTACAGCTTGGCGCCGCCCTTGGGGATCTCGCTCTCGGGTCCCAGCGCGACCGGCGCGGTCGGCGTCGCGGGCGTCGCACCGCCGTCACCACCCGCCGAACAGGCCGCGAGACCGAGCCCGGCGACCGGGGTGAGCGCCGCCCCGCGAAGGACGGTACGACGGGTCCCTGAGGGACGGGCGGACATGGGATCTCCACTGGTGAGGGCCGGTGTCCGCCGGGCGGCGGACAGCCCGACGATACCGGTGGCACTGGTTCCACCCTGGGCCGGGGCAAGGAGCTGCCGAAGCCGTCCGGAGACGTAAGCGTTTACGTCGGCTGCCGAATGGGATACCTTCCCGGCCAGACGGCCCGAGGAGGGGGACGCGATGGCAACCATGGCCGATGTCGCACGGAGCGCCGGCGTGTCCGTCGCGACCGTCTCTCACGTACTCAACGACACCCGACGGGTACTGCCCCACACGCGGCAGGCGGTGCTGGACGCCATCGACGAACTGGGCTACACACCGAACACCCTCGCCCGTTCCCTGGTGACCTCTCGCACCCGGTCCATCGGGCTCGCGGTCTCGGCGATCAGCAACCCGTACTTCACCGAGATCCTCCAGGGCGTCGAGGCCGGCGCACTGGAACACGGGTACGGGCTGCTCATCGCCGATCCGCACGACGACCCGGAGCGCGAACGCAAAGCCGTTCAGCTCCTGCACGAGCGCCGCGTCGACGGCGTGATCGTCGCCCCCTCGGCGGACCCCCGCGGACTCCTCGCCCTCCTCGCACGGCACGCCGTGCCAACCGTGTTCCTCGACCGTCTGGTCAATACCGCCCCTGGGGGGAGGTCCTCGCGGGGGACGACCACCGGGGACTGGTGTGAACGGGACGGGCAGAGGGCTTCGGGGGCCGCGTCCGCGCGGGACGGGGACGGGACCGCCGGGGGCACGTCCACGCGGGACAGGCCCGGGACGGTCGGCGGCGCGCCCACACGAGACGACGGGCACGGGACCGCCGAGGGCGCATCCGCGCGAGACGGGCACGCGGCAACCAGGGACACGTCCACGCAAGACGGCCACGGGACCCCCGACGACTCGTCCCCACGGCTCGGGAGCACGCAGGGCGCATCCGCGCGAGACGGGCACGCAACCAACGGAGCGTCCCCACGGCTCGGGCACGGGACCGACGGAGCGTCCCCACAGCTCGGGCACCGGACCGCCGACGGCGCGTCCCCACGGTTCGGGGAAGCCGGCGCGTCCTTCCGGTTCGACCAGGTCTGCGCCGAGAACGCCGAACCCATGGCCCGCCTGGTCACCCATCTCGCCGGCCTCGGTCACCGACGCATCGGTCTCGTCGCCGGCCTGCCCGGGTTCAGCACGACGACCGAGCGGATCAGCGGCTACCGTCAGGGCCTCGCGGCCGCCGGGCTGCCCTACGACGAGCGGCTGGTCGCCCAGGGCGACTCCGCGGCGGAGGGTGGCGAGCGCGCCACCGCCGCCCTGCTGGCGCTCGCGGCACCGCCCACTGCCCTCGTCACCGCCAACAACGCGATGACCATCGGCGCACTGCGCACCCTGCGCGATCGCGGTCTGTCCGTACCGGACGACCTGGCGCTGTGCTGCTTCGACGACTTCGCCTGGGCGGACCTGTTCTCGCCCCGGCTCACCGCGATCTCCCATCCGAGCAAGGAGATCGCCGCCCAGGCCGTACGGCTGCTGCTGGACCGGCTGGAGTCCCCTGGCCGCCCCTCGCGCATCCTGCGACTGCCCTGTGCGTTCGTCCACCGCACCTCGTGCGGCTGTCCCGACACCCCCTCCAAGAAGGGAACCCTCTCGTGATCGTCGTCGCCGGTGAGGCTCTCATCGACCTGGTCCCCCAGGGGGCGGGCGCACTCGCGCCCCTGAAGCCGGCGCTGGGCGGCGGCCCGTACAACACCGCCGTCGCACTCGGCCGGCTCGGCTCTCCCACGGCCTTCTGCTCCCGCACCTCGTACGACGCCTTCGGAGAGGCCCTGCTCGAAGGGGTGCGCCAAGCGGGCGTGGACGTCTCGACCGTGCAGCGCGGTACCGAGCCGACGACGCTGGCGGTCGCCACGATCGACGAGAACGGCTCGGCCGCGTACTCCTTCTATGTCGACGGCACCGCCGACCGGCTGTTCGCTGCACCGGCACGCCTTCCGCAGGGCACGCGGGCCGTGTCGTTCGGCACCTGCTCACTCGTCCTCGAACCGGGAGCGAGTGCGTACGAGGAGCTGATGCGCAGTGCCGCCGCACAGGGCGTGTTCACGGCGCTCGACCCGAACATCCGCGCCGGCCTGATCGCGGACCCCGACGCCTACCGGGCTCGTTTCAAGAACTGGCTGCCGTCGGTGTCGCTGCTCAAGCTCTCCGCGGAGGACGCCGAGTGGCTGGGCGGCACCCCGCGGGAGTGGCTGGCCTCCGGCCCCGGCGCCGTCGTGATCACCCACGGCGGTGACGGGCTGACGGCCTTCACCCGGGACGGGGCGGAACACTCCGTGCCGGGTGTGCGCGTCGACGTCGTGGACACGATCGGCGCCGGCGACACGGTCAACGCGGCCCTGCTGCACGGCCTGGCGGCCCGCGATGCCCTCTCCCCGTCAGCGCTGGCCGCCCTGGACGCCGACGGCTGGACGGATCTGCTGGGCTTCGCGGCCCGCGCCGCGGCGATCACCTGCTCCCGTGCCGGCGCCGAACCCCCGTACGCCTCCGAACTGGCCGGCCCGTGATCCGAGTTCAGCCACGTACCGCCCGCAGCCTCCCGGTGCGCGCCCGCTCGTCCGTTCGTCGAGCCGCAGGGACAGGACGGCCGACCGTACACTCGGCTGACCGCACAACAAGAGGTGCCCCGCGGGGAGTTCCCGCGGGGCACCGAGCAGTGCGCGACTTGGTCCCAGGAGGGTCAGGCCTTGCGTGCCCGCGTGGTCTTCTTCGCGGGTGCCGCCTTCTTCGTGACGCCGGCCGCCTTTTTGGTCGCCGTGTTGTTGGCCGTCTTCACCGCCTTGGCGGTCGCCGTCTTCTTGGCCGTCGACGCTGCCGCGACCGTCTTCGCGGCCGCCTTGCGCGGGGCCTTCACGGAGGCGGCGTCGCTGATGCGCTCGGCGCCGAGCACCTCGCGCAGGAACTTTCCGGTGTGGCTGGCCGGAATCCCCGCGACCTCCTCGGGCGTGCCCTCGGCCACCACGAGACCGCCGCCCGCGCCGCCTTCGGGGCCCATGTCGACGACCCAGTCGGCGGTCTTGATGACGTCGAGGTTGTGCTCGATGACGATGACCGTGTTGCCCTTGTCGACCAGTCCGCCGAGCACCTTGAGCAGCTTGCTGATGTCCTCGAAGTGCAGACCGGTGGTCGGCTCGTCCAGGACGTACACCGTGCGTCCGGTGGACCGCTTCTGCAGCTCGCTGGCGAGCTTCACACGCTGTGCCTCGCCGCCGGACAGGGTGGTCGCGGACTGGCCGAGGCGGACATAGCCGAGACCGACGTCGTGCAGGGTCTTGAGATGGCGGGCGATCGCCGGGACGGCCTCGAAGAAGTGCAGGGCCTCCTCGATCGGCATGTTCAGGACCTCGGCGATGGACTTGCCCTTGTAGTGGACCTCCAGCGTCTCCCGGTTGTAGCGGGCACCGTGGCAGACCTCGCACGGGACGTAGACGTCCGGGAGGAAGTTCATCTCGATCTTGATCGTGCCGTCGCCCGCGCAGTTCTCGCAGCGGCCGCCCTTGACGTTGAAGGAGAAGCGGCCGGGCTGGTAGCCACGGACCTTCGCCTCGGTGGTCTCGGCGAACAGCTTGCGGATGTGGTCGAAGACGCCGGTGTACGTCGCCGGGTTCGACCGCGGGGTGCGGCCGATGGGCGACTGGTCGACGTGCACGACCTTGTCGACGAGGTCGTCGCCGTCCACGCGCGTGTGCCGCCCGGGGACGCTCCTCGCGCCGTTCAGCTCACGGGCCAGGTGGGTGTAGAGGATGTCATTGACCAGCGTCGACTTTCCGGAGCCGGACACACCCGTGACGGCCGTGAACACGCCCAGCGGGAACGACACGTCGATGTCCTGCAGGTTGTTCTCGCGGGCTCCGTGCACCGTGAGCTTGCGGGACGGGTCGTGCGGGCGCCGGATGTCGGGCACCGGAATGGACTTCTTGCCCGACAGGTACTGGCCGGTCTGCGACTCGTCGTTGGCCAGCAGTTCCTTCAGGAAGCCACTGTGCACGACCTTGCCGCCGTGCTCGCCGGCGCCGGGACCGATGTCGACGACCCAGTCGGCGACCTTGATGGTGTCCTCGTCGTGCTCCACGACGATGAGCGTGTTACCCATGTCGCGCAGCCGCACCAGGGTCTCGATCAGACGGTGGTTGTCGCGCTGGTGCAGTCCGATGGAGGGTTCGTCGAGCACGTACAGGACGCCGACGAGTCCGGAGCCGATCTGGGTGGCCAGGCGGATGCGCTGGGCCTCGCCGCCGGAGAGCGTGCCGGCCGCGCGGTTCAGCGAGAGGTAGTCCAGGCCGACGTCCACCAGGAACCGCAGTCGCTCGTTGACCTCTTTCAGGACGCGCTCGGCGATCTTCTTGTCGCGGGCGTCGAGCTTCAGCTCCCTCAGGAAGTCCGCGCAGTCACTGATCGACATCGCGGAGATCTCGGCGATCGACCTGCCCATGATCGTGACCGCGAGGACGACCGGCTTGAGTCGGGTGCCCTGACAGGTGGGGCAGGGCACCTCGCGCATGTAGCCCTCGAAGCGCTCCCGGCTGGCGTCGCTCTCGGCCTCGCTGTGCCGGCGCTTCACGAACGGAACGGCGCCTTCGAAGGGAGTCGTGTACACGCGCTCGCGCCCGTACCGGTTGCGGTAGCGGACCTCGATCTGGGTCTTGTGGCCGTAAAGGAGGGCCTTCTTGGCACGCTGCGGCAGGCCGGCGAAGGGGATGTCGGTTCGGAATCCCAACGCGTCGGCGAGGGCGCCGACGAGACGACCGAAGTAGTCCTTGGTGTGCCCGTGCGACCAAGGGTGGATGGCGCCCTCGTCGAGGGTCTTCTCCTCGTCCGGGACGATCAGCTCGGGGTCGACCTCCATGCGCGTGCCGATGCCGGTGCACTCGGGGCAGGCGCCGAAGGGCGAGTTGAAGGAGAAGGAACGCGGCTCCAGCTCCTCGAAGGACAGGTCGTCGTACGGGCAGTACAGGTGCTCCGAGTACATGCGCTCACGCTCGGGGTCGTCCTCGGGGAGGTCGACGAAGTCGAGCACGACCATCCCGCCGGAGAGGCCGAGCGCGGTTTCCATGGAGTCGGTGAGACGGCGCTTGGCCGAGTCCTTCACCGTGAGGCGGTCGACCACCACCTCGATGGTGTGCTTCTCCTGCTTCTTCAGTGTGGGCGGGTTGGAGAGCTGGATCGTCTCGCCGTCCACACGCGCGCGGCTGTAGCCCTTGGTCTGGAGGTCGGCGAAGAGATCGACGAACTCGCCCTTGCGCTCACGCACCAGCGGCGAGAGCACCTGGAAGCGGCTCCCCTCGGGCAACTCCAGGACCTTGTCGACGATGGCCTGAGGCGACTGGCGCGAGATCGGGCGGCCGCACTCGGGGCAGTGCGGCTTGCCGATACGCGCGAACAGCAGACGGAGATAGTCGTAGACCTCGGTGATCGTGCCGACCGTCGAGCGCGGGTTGCGCGAGGTCGACTTCTGGTCGATCGAGACCGCCGGCGAGAGCCCCTCGATGAAGTCGACGTCCGGCTTGTCCATCTGCCCGAGGAACTGCCGAGCGTACGAAGACAGCGACTCCACGTAACGCCGCTGGCCCTCGGCGAAGATCGTGTCGAAGGCCAGCGAGGACTTGCCCGACCCCGACAGGCCCGTGAAGACGATGAGCGAGTCGCGTGGCAGGTCGAGCGAGACATTCTTCAGATTGTGCTCGCGCGCGCCACGGACGATGAGACGGTCGGCCACGCCGGTCCGCACCTTTCTTGAGAGAAGCGACAGGGGCGGGGACCCCGTGCTTTCTCAGACTAGGGGGAGCCACTGACAACGCCGGTCGGATTCCTGGGTTCATAACAATCCCCGGCCATCCAGCATGCCCGACGCCGCACTCGACCATATAGCACGTGCATTCGATTAGCGGGGCCGGTCCGCATCCTTCACCCGAAGGAGTGGCGGGACTAGGGTCGGGCCCATGATTGATCAGGCGCACGACCTGGCGTCTGTACGTGACGCGACCGAACGACTGCTCACCGCAGCCGCCAAACTGGACAACGCCGCCGTGGCCGAGCCGTCACGGCTGCCCGGCTGGACGCGTGGCCACGTACTCGCCCACCTCTCCCGCAACGCGGACGCACTCGTGAACGTCCTCGAAGGGCGTCCCATGTATGTCTCCGGTAAGGCCCGGGACGCCGACATCGAGCGGGACGCCCCGCGCCCCCTGGACGTCCAGCTCGCCGACCTGCGCGAGAGCGCGGCCCGCTTCCAGGAGGCCGGGGCCGCGCCCGCGGACTGGTCGCGCACGGTGGAGCTGCGCAACGGGGTCACCGACGCGGCGGCCCGGGTGCCGTTCCGGCGATGGGTCGAGGTCGAACTGCACCATGTCGATCTCGGGATCGGCTACGAGCTGGAGGATCTGCCGGTGGAGTTCGTGGAGCGGGAGATCGACTTCCTCGCACAGCGGTTCACGGACCATCCCGAGGTCCCGGGCATCGCGCTGTCCGCCCGGGAGGATCCGGGCCGTCTCGTCTGGCCCACAGGCCGGCAGGCCGACGACGAGCCGGTCACCGTGACGGGACCGGCCCCCGCGCTGCTCGGGTGGCTCTCGGGACGCACCCGGGGCGAAGGCGTGACCGTACTGGACGAAGGCATGGCACTGCCCGTACTGCCCCCGCTGTGACCTCGTCGGTAGGCTGACAGCCATGACGTACAGCGGAGCGGTGACGGTCGGCGGCCCGGCGGATGTGCACGAGCTGAAGGACCTGATGATCAGCAAGATCGCGGTCGGCCCGATGGACAACAACGCCTATCTGCTGCGCTGCCGGGCGACCGACGAGCAGTTGCTGATCGACGCCGCCAACGACGCGCACACACTGCTCGGCATGATCGGTGACGACGGCATCGCGTCCGTCGTCACCACGCACCGGCACGCCGACCACTGGCAGGCGCTCGCCGAGGTCGTGGCGGCCACCGGCGCGCGGACGTACGCGGGGCGCGACGACGCCGCGGGCATTCCCGTACCGACGGACGTCCCCGTCGACGACGGCGACACGATCCGGGTGGGGCGCGTGAAGCTCACCGCGCGCCATCTGGTGGGGCACACGCCGGGCTCGATCGCCCTCGTCTACGACGACCCGCACGGACACCCGCACGTCTTCACCGGGGACTGCCTCTTCCCGGGCGGCGTGGGCAACACGCACAAGGACCCGAAGGCCTTCGCCAGCCTGATCCACGACGTCGAGACGAAGATCTTCGACGTGCTTCCGGACGAGACCTGGGTCTACCCCGGGCACGGCAACGACACCACGCTGGGCTCCGAGCGCCCACACCTCCCGGAGTGGCACGCGCGGGGGTGGTGAGCGCCGGGTCCCGCGCGCTCGGCGTGCATCGACACGCCGCGCGAAGAGCGTGATCCACGCGTGAGGAGCAGAGGCATACGCCCCGTGTGAACGGTTCGCACGCGCTGGCGGCTCGCGCGCGCTCCCCGCCTACCTGGTTGCGCGGTCAACTGGTGGCAGCCCCGCCCAGGATGACGGCTCCTGGGCGGTATGGGCCGCCGATCCCTCGCTTCCGCCCTCGACCGGCGCCCCCCGGCACGTGCCCCTGCCGGAGCCCGTTCCCACCATGTGCATCGGATCTTGGAGAACATCACGCTCGCCCCGCGCCGTGTCCACGGTGTGGATCGGGCGACGGCCGAGGAGCACGCCCGCGAGCTCCTCGAGCGGCTCGGGCTCAGTGCCGGGGCGGCCGAGTTCCCGGACTGGTTGAGCGGCGGCCGGCAGCTACGCGCCGTGATCGTGCGCGCGCTGGGCGTACGCCCCCACTGCTGCTTCTGGACGAGATCACCGCCCCCTCGACCCGGAGCTCGTGGGTGAGGTCCTGACCGTCGTCCGGGATCTGAACGGGGGAACGGCCGAACAGGTCTTCGGCGATCCGCAGCAGGAGCGTACGTGGCGCTTTCCGCGCCGGATCGTGGAGGCGGGACGGCTCTGAGGCACTGGGGGTCTCCAGGACGACGGCGTGCCCGCGTCGCTCAGGACAGCAGAGCGCTGTTCTCCGGTATCTGTCACGCCTCCGGCTGTCCCGCCCCCGCGAGGGTCGCGACCCGCTCCACGCCGAACGCGTACCCCTGCACTCCGCATCCGGCGATGACACCGTCGGCGCGCAGGGAGACGTACGAGTGATGACGGAACTGCTCGCGCTGGTGGATGTTGGAGATGTGGACCTCCACCACCGGCAGTCCGTCACACGTGTTGAGCGCATCGAGGATCGCCACGGAGGTGTGCGAGTAGGCGGCCGGGTTGATCACGATCCCCGCATGGTTGAGCCGTGCCTCGTGGATCCACTCGACCAGTTCGCCCTCGTGGTTGGACTGCCGGAAGTCCACCGTGCCGCCGTAAGCGGCCGCCGACTTCACACACAGGGCCTCGATGTCCGCGAGCGTGTCGGACCCGTAGATCTCCGGCTGGCGCTGCCCGAGGAGGTTCAGGTTGGGGCCGTTGAGGACCATGATCGGGGCGTTGGCGAGAGTGCGGGGCACGGTTCCTCCGGTCCGTTCAGTCTGCCGGTCCATGCAGGACCGCTGCTCGGTCCCCGGTTTATCACGATCCGGCCGGCGGGCGACGACCCGTACCCTCACGCCATGACGCAGCTGAGGTACCCGCCCAAGCCCGCGCCCGGCGACCGAGTCGCCGTCGTCTCGCCGTCAGCCGGGCTTCCCGCCCTCTACCCGCTTCCCTACGAACTCGGCCTCGAGAGGCTGCGCACCGAGTTCGACCTCCAGCCGGTCGAGTACCCGGCCACCCGGAAGATGGGCGCGACACCGCAGGAGCGGGCGGACGACCTCCACGCGGCGTTCGCCGATCCGGCCGTCAAGGCCGTGATCGCGTCCATCGACGGTGACGACCAGATCACGGTGTTGCCCCTGCTGGACCGGGAGTTGATCCGCGCCAACCCGAAGCCGTTCTTCGGCTCGTTCGAGCACCCCAACAGCCCCGAGGCGGGCGCTCGTTACGCGGCGGAGCAGCGTGAGGCCGTCCTACGTGCCCTGAAGACATACTCTCCCGACACTGTGATCGTCTTCGATGTGGACCTCGGACACACCGACCCGCAGGTCGTCCTCCCCTACGGAGGCACCGTCCGCGTGGACGGTCCTGCCCGGCGCATCACCGTCACCTACTGACCTCCTGCTGCCTCCCGGCGCACGCCCGCCCCACCCACCACATGCGGCGAGCCCCCGCATGCTCCCGTAACCCCCGGTCACCGTGGGTAGTTGACGCGGCATGCACGACGTACGCACCGTAAGGGCTCCCTCGATGCTCCGGCTCGCGGCCGCCTCGCTCGCCGGAACGGCCATCGAGTTCTACGACTTCTTCGTCTACGGGACCGCGGCCGCCCTGGTCCTCGGCCCCCTGTTCTTCCCGACGTTCTCGCCGGTGGCGGGCACACTGGCGGCATTCGGGACCTTCGCGGCCGGCTTCGTGGCACGGCCGCTCGGCTCGGTACTGTTCGGGCACATCGGGGACCGGCGCGGACGGCGGCCGGTGCTCGTCGCCTCCTTGTTGCTGACCGGCGCCGCGACAGTGGCGGTCGGCTGCGTGCCGACGTACGAGACGATCGGTGCGGCCGCTCCCGTCCTCCTCCTCGTGTTGCGGTTTGTGCAAGGGCTCGGGCTCGGCGGGGAGTGGGGAGGTGCGGTGCTGTTGACCGCCGAGCACGCGCCGGCCGGGCGGCGCGGGCTGTGGTCGAGCTTCCCGCAGGTGGGCCCCTCACTGGGGTTCGTACTGGCCAACGGCGTGATGCTGGGACTGTCGGCGACGCTGTCGGACGCGCAGTTCGCCGCCTGGGGGTGGCGGATTCCGTTCTGGGCGGCGGGGGTGCTCGCGGCAGCGGGTCTGTGGCTTCGCGGTTCGCTGGTGGAGAGCCCGCACTTCCTGAACATCGACGACCACGCACGCGTGCCGCTTGCCGAGGTCCTGCGCGGCCACTGGCGGCTCGTCCTGCTGACGGCCGGCGCGCTCACGGTCGGGTACGCGGTCTTCTACACCGTGACGACCTGGTCCCTCGCGTATGCGACGGAGCGGCTCGGCGTGAGCCGTTCGGTCATGCTGGCGTGCGTCATGGGCGCCGTCGTGGTGCAGGGCGCCCTCACTCCATTTCTGGCACTTCTCAGTGACCGTCATGGGCGGCGCACGCTGTGTCTGACGGGCTGCACGGGCGTCGTCCTGTGGATGTTCCCGCTGGTCGCGCTGCTGTCGACGGGCGAGCCGCTGCTGATGTTCCTGGGCTTCCTGGGGGCGATGCTGTCCTTCATCACGATGTTCGCGGTGATCGCCGCCTATCTGCCCGAGCTGTACGAGCCCCGGGTGCGCTGCACCGGCGCGGCGGTGGGTTACAACCTCGGAGGTGTGCTCGGCGGTGCCCTCACGCCGATCGTGGCCACCGCGCTGGCCCAGCACGGGGGCCAGGTGCCCTGGGGTGTCGGCGCCTATCTGACCACCGTGGCCCTGATCAGTCTGGGATGCTTCGCCCTGCTGCCGGAGACCCGTCCCGTGCCGGTCGCGGTCACCGAACCGGCTCCCGGCTGAGAGACCGCGGGCTACGGGTTGACGGCCAACTCCAGGTATGCCGCGAGCAGCACCAGGTGGACGCCTCCCTGAAGCGGCGTGGCGCGCCCGGGTACCACCGTCAGAGAGCTCACGACCACGGTCAGAGCGAGCAGCACCATGTGGACGGGGCCGAGGCCGAGAACGAGCGGTCCGGACAGCCACACGGACGCCAGGGCGACAGCGGGAACGGTCAGACCGATGCTGGCCATCGCCGAGCCCAGGGCGAGGTTGAGGCTCGTCTGGACCCGGTCGCGGCGTGCCGACCGCAGCGCGGCGATGGTCTCGGGCAGCAACACCAGCAACGCGATGATCACACCGACGACGGCTTGCGGCAGGCCCGCCGCCGCAACACCGGACTCGATGGTGGGCGACACGCCCTTGGCCAGTCCGACGACGCCGATGAGGGCGAGGCCGAGCAGGCCCAGGCTGAGGGCCGCAGTGCGAGCGGACGGCGCGTCGGCGTGGTCGTCGGCGGTGATCACCTCTCCCTGCCGGGTGATGGGGAGGAAGTAGTCGCGGTGGCGCACGGTCTGGGTCGCCACGAACAGGCCGTACAGGACAAGTGAGGAGATCGCGGCGAAGGCGAGCTGGGGCGCGGAGAACCCCGGGCCGGGCTTACTGGTGGTGAACGTCGGCAGGACGAGGCTGAGGGTGGCCAGCGTCGCGACGGTGGCGAGGGCGGCTCCGGTGCCCTCGGCGTTGAAGACCGCGATTCCATGCCGCAGTGAGGCGACCAGGAGGCTCAGGCCGACGACGCCGTTGCAGGTGATCATCACCGCCGCGGAAGACGGTGTCGCGGGCCAGGGTCGCGCCCTTGTCGCCACCGTCCGCCATCAGGGTGACGATGAGCGCGACCTCGATGACCGTGACGGCGACGGCGAGAACGAGCGAGCCGAAGGGCTCACCGACCCGATGCGCGACCACTTCGGCGTGGTGGACCGCGGCCAGGACGGATCCGGCGAGCACCAGCGTCACCAGGGCGATGGCAGGGCCGGGCAGATGGCGACCCCAGGTGAAGGCCAGCAGGACCACTGCGACCACCGGTACGACAGCCGTCCAGCGGCGATGGACCGAAGCCCGACGATCATGCAGCGATCCTCGCAGACGCCCCCGGGCGCCGCATTCCAGGTCCGGCAGCGGCTGCTCCGCGCGGGGGCCTCGCGAGGGGTACCCGGCGGTTGGCGGTGGCGCCCCTGGCGATGTCCAAAATCGACAAGGTCACGCCTCGGCACTGTCCTTCGGAGCGCCCTCGGCGTTCTGCTTCGCTTCGACCGCCTCCTTACGCCTGGAGGCCGTCAGGCTGGTGATCGTCGTGACGATCAGGACCGCACAGATCACGCCGAGCGACACCGGTATGGAGATCTCGGGCACATGAACCCCGGACTCGTGAAGAGCGTGCAGCACCAGCTTGACGCCGATGAAGCCGAGGATGATCGACAGACCGTACGAGAGGTGGACCAGCTTCCTGAGCAGGCCGCCGATGAGGAAGTACAGCTGCCTCAGGCCCATCAGCGCGAACGCGTTGGCCGTGAAGACGATGTACGGGTCCTGGGTCAGGCCGAAGATCGCGGGTATGGAGTCGAGGGCGAAGAGCACGTCCGTGGTGCCGATCGCCAGCATCACGACCAGCATCGGCGTCATGACCCGCTTGCCGTTCTGCCGGATCCACAGCTTGGTGCCGTGATAGCGGTCGGCTACGCCGAAGCGGCGCTCAGCGGCCTTCAGCAGTTTGTTCTCCTCGTACTCCTCGTTCTCCTCCTCGGCCCTGGCCTCCTGGATCAGCTTCCAGGCGGTCCAGATCAGGAACGCGCCGAAAAGATAGAAGACCCAGGAGAAGGACGCGATGATCGCGGCGCCCGCGGCGATGAAGACGGCTCGCAGCACCAGGGCTATCAGCACACCGACGAGGAGTACGCGCTGCTGGTACTGCGAGGGCACCGCGAACTTCGCCATGATCAGGACGAAGACGAAGAGGTTGTCGACGCTCAGTGACTTCTCGGTGATGAAGCCGGCGAAGAACTCTCCGGCCGGCTGGCCGCCGCCGAAGACGAGCAGCCCCAGTCCGAACAGTCCGGCCAAGGTGATCCAGACGATCGTCCAGATACCGGCTTCCTTGATCGACACGTCGTGCGGCTTGCGGCCGATGAAGAAGTCGACCGCGATCAGGACGGCGAGGCCCACGATCGTCAGGACCCACAGGGTCAGGGAAACATTCACTGCGCCTCCGGCAGTACGTCACGGCAATTGTCAGCGTCGTCGCTACCGGAGGTCTCTTCCACCCGCGTGCCCTGGGCGCGTGGTGCGCCCGGTGCGGTGCGGGCCGACGCCCCGGGATCTGGCCTGATCCGTATTGACGGGTACGCCGCAGCAGACAGGGAGTACTCCCCTCCGTGTGGATGAGAGTACCCGAAGCACCAAGGAAAGGTAAAGAGATCGGTAAAGAAAAGACCAAACCCCGAGGTCAGAGGGGCTTTACTTGCTCTTGGCGAGAACCCCGGTCCTGGATCAACGGTTCCAGGAGCGGCGCATCTCGGCGACCTGGGCGAGTACCTGTCGAAGCACCTGACTGTCCCGTGGAACGCGGGGCGGCTCGTACGTCCAGGCGTGGCCGACCCAGGGGTCCGCGAGGTGGTCGTCCGACACAGGAGTGAGCCGGAGCAGGGAGCGCCAGAGCGGGTCGAGCAGCGGCCCGTAGGCGGCGGCCTCGTCCCGGTCGGCGACCATCATCAGGCGGACACCGACGGCCGGGCCCTCGTCCGCGAGATAACGCAACTGGGTCACGGCCCGGTCGTCGAAACCGTGCGGAAAGTCGTTCACGAGCAGCAGTTGTTCGGCCGTGTCGAGGCCCGGTGGCAGCGACTCGGACGCACCACCGCGCACCGCCATCTGCACCAGGTCGACGCGCTGTGCCAGCCTGGTCAGCACATCGGCCACGCCCTGGGCGCCGGCGGCGGGCGGAGCGGCGAGCACACCCGACTGCACGAGAGGTGCCAGCGCAGGGGTACCCGAACCCGCCGGGTCGATGACGTGCGCCGCGAACTCGCCGGGCGGGTACACGGCGAGCAGCCGCGACGCGTGCGCCACCGCCGCTTCCATGGCGAGGCCGCGCAGCTCGTCCGGGTCCGCGAGCGAATCGAACGAGCCGGAGCGGCCGCTGTCGATCCACAGCCCGCGCTCCAACGGCAGTCTGACCAGCATGGGGATACGCAGGCTCTCGCTCTCGGGCAGGTGCAGATCACCGAGGCGCACGGCCATGGGTACCTCCATCGGAACCCGATAGCCGTGCCAGACCGGGTTGTCCCAGCGCGCGAACGCGGGAGGCAGAGCGGGCTCGACGACATCGGACTCGGCGATGAGCTGGGTGAGGTCACGGTCGAGCGCCGCCCTGGCCTGGGTGACGAGCTGGGTGTGCTTGGCCTGGGTCGCCTCGCGTGCGGCGACGCCCTGTCCGCCGATACGGCTGCGCGGATCGGACAGGACCCTGTCCAGCTCCTGCTCCATGCGTGAGTCGGCGAAGTCGACGGCGCTGCGGTATGCGGCGGCCGTCCGCGCCAGGTCTTCGAACATCCCCCAGACCTGGTTGTAGAGCCGCTCTTCCATGGACCAGCCGGTCGCGTCACCCGCGACGGGCTGCATGGGCTGCCCGGGCGCGGCAGGGGGTGCGGTCGGCGGGGGTGGGGGCGGCGGCGCGGTCCGCCGACCCGGGTGCGTGTAGTCGACCGGTCCGCCGGATGCGGGTTGGGGGACAGGGCTCGTCGCGCCGGTGAGGTCGTACGGAGACCCCTGCTGGGGCCCATCGGGCGCACCTTGCGGCGGTACATCGGGCGCACCCTGTTGCGGCGGTACTGCGCCGGAGGCGCCCTGGGGTGCCGCGGGGGCCGGCGTCTGGCGTGTGCGGTCGCTCCCCGGCATGCGCTGCGGGGGCGGTGCCACCGAGCGGGCCAGGCCCTGAACCACCGCTTCGTTGATGCTGCCCGCGAGTTGCCGGGCCTCCGGCAGGCCCTGGTCGGTGAAGAGCGCGGCGAGGCCGCCCGCGTATCCCTGGCCGACCGCGCGCACCTTCCAGACGTCCTGTCTGCGATAGAGCTCCAGCGCGATGACGGCGGACTCGGAATCCAGCCCGGTGATGGTGTAGCTGGCGACCTCGGCGCCGTCGAGACCGGTGACCGCGACGAAGGGCGCGGCGACGGCACCGAACCGCACCGGACCGCCGGTCTCCGTCGGCAGAGCGAGCAGCACATTGACCCGGTGCACGCTCTTCGGCAGGGCGTCGAGGTCGAACGCGAGACGGTGGTCGGCCGCCGCCTGCTTGGACACCTCCAGGCCTGGGAGGGTGGGCGCGCCGGGATGAGCCACCCACTCGCTGCCGCGCACCTTGCCCTGCTCGTCGCTGAGCGTGGCCCCGGCCACGATCGGCTTGCCGGCCGACACCCGGACCTCAAGTCGGACCTGGGGAAGCGGGTGGTTCTGCCCCCGGACCAGCTCGGCCGTCATCGCCTCGTCCCCCTACGTCGCTTCGTGTTCCAGGCGTCCGGCCGCCTACAGGTGGGGCAGAATCGCCGGCATCAGGTCCTGGAAGGTGCGGCCGTTGGTGGGGGTACCGAGAGCCGTCATGGTCCAGCCCGTACCCGAGCGGTGCACCTTGGCCATGATCTGCGCCGTGTACGCGCCGCCGCCCGCAAGGGTGTAGCGGGCCAGCTCCTGGCCGTTGGTCTCGTCGACAAGGCGGCAGAACGCGTTCTGCACCTCCTGGAACGTCTGGCCCGTGAACGAGTTCACGGTGAAGACGATCTGGTCGATGTGGACCGGGATGCGCTGCAGGTCGACGAGGATCGCCTCGTCGTCGCCGCCCTGGCCCGCACCGCCGACGAGGTTGTCACCGGTGTGCCGCACGGAGCCGTCGTCGCTGACGAGGTGGCGGAAGAAGACGACGTCCACGGGCTGCTTGTCCGCGAAGAGCACGGCGGACGCGTCGAGGTCGATCTCCCGGGTGCGCGAGCCGAACAGCCCACGCCGGGGGGCGGCCTGCCAGCCGAGCCCCATGCGCACCGCGGTCAGCGTGCCTCCGTCGTTCTTCTGCAGACTGATGGCCTGACCCTTGGTCAAGTTGACGGTCACGCGCTGTTCCCCTCTCGAACTGTCCCCTGTTGACCGCGGACTCCGCGGATGCCAAAACCCTACGCAGCGGCACTGACAGTGCCGAACCCCGCACCGCGCTTTGTGTCGGTCTTGCAACACACTGCGCGGACACCGGGGTCCGGCAAGATTGGCGGGGACGTCAGGCCAGGCCCGCCTCCCTCATCTGACGCAGTTCCTTCTTCATCTCGGAGACCTCGTCGCGCAGCCGGGCCGCGATCTCGAACTGCAGGTCCGCGGCGGCGGCCCGCATCCGTTCCGTCAGCTCCTCGATCTGCTCGGCGAGTTCGGCCGCGGGGCGGTCGGTCGGAACCGTCTCCTTGGCCTTGCCCTTGACCGCCTTCGCGCCCTTGATCGCCTGGCTGCCGAGCGAGGGCACCGGGCTCTTGGCGCCCTTGCCGTCCTTGGCCTTGCGGTAGCCCGTACCGAGCAGCTGCTCCGTGTCGACGTCCTCTCGGGCGATCTGCGCCACGATGTCGTTGATCTTCTTGCGGAGCGGCTGCGGGTCGATGCCGTTCGCCGTGTTGTACGCGATCTGCTTCTCCCGGCGGCGGTTGGTCTCCTCGATGGCCTTCTCCATCGCCGGGGTGATCTTGTCGGCGTACATGTGGACCTGGCCGGAGACGTTTCGCGCGGCACGGCCGATGGTCTGGATGAGTGAGGTTCCCGAGCGCAGGAAGCCCTCCTTGTCGGCGTCGAGGATCGCCACCAGGGACACCTCGGGCAGGTCGAGGCCCTCCCGGAGGAGGTTGATGCCGACCAGGACGTCGAACTCGCCCGACCGCAGTTCACGCAGCAACTCCACGCGGCGCAGGGTGTCCACGTCGCTGTGCAGGTAGCGCACCTGGATACCGAGCTCGAGGAAGTAGTCGGTGAGGTCCTCGGCCATCTTCTTGGTGAGCGTGGTGACCAGGACGCGCTCGTCCTTCTCGGTGCGCTTGCGGATCTCGTGAACCAGGTCGTCGATCTGGCCCTCGGTGGGCTTGACCACGACCTCGGGGTCGACGAGGCCGGTGGGGCGGATGATCTGCTCGACGAAGCCGTCCCCGCGCGAGAGCTCGTACTTGCCGGGTGTCGCCGACAGATACACGGTCTGGCCGATGCGCTCCTGGAACTCCTCCCACTTCAGAGGCCGGTTGTCCAGAGCGGACGGCAGCCGGAAGCCGTGCTCCACGAGGGTCCGCTTACGGGAGGCGTCGCCCTCGTACATAGCACCGATCTGCGGCACGGTGTTGTGCGACTCGTCGATGACCAGCAGGAAGTCATCCGGGAAGTAGTCGAGCAGCGTGTTCGGCGGGGAGCCGGGCTCGCGCGCGTCGAAGTGCATCGAGTAGTTCTCCACACCGGAGCAGGTCCCGATCTGGCGGAGCATCTCGATGTCATAGGTCGTGCGCATGCGCAGCCGCTGGGCCTCCAGGAGCTTGTCCTGCTTCTCCAGCTCGGCCAGGCGCTCCTCCAGCTCCTTCTCGATGCCGTTTATCGCCCGCTCCATGCGCTCGGGGCCCGCGATGTAGTGGGAGGCCGGGAAGACATACAGCTGCTCGTCGTCGCTGATCACCTCGCCGGTGAGCGGGTGGAGGGTGGAGAGGGCCTCGATCTCGTCGCCGAACATCTCGATCCGGACGGCCAGCTCTTCGTAGACCGGGAAGATCTCGATGGTGTCGCCGCGGACCCGGAAAGTGCCACGCGCGAACGCCACGTCGTTGCGCGTGTACTGGATGTCGACGAAGCGGCGCAGCAGCTGGTCGCGGTCGATCTCGTCGCCGACCTTGAGGGTGACCATCCGGTCCACGTACTCCTGAGGAGTACCGAGCCCGTAGATGCAGGAGACCGAGGCGACCACGATGACGTCGCGGCGGGTGAGCAGCGAGTTGGTCGCAGAGTGCCGCAGGCGCTCCACTTCCTCGTTGATCGAGGAGTCCTTCTCGATGTACGTGTCCGACTGCGGGACGTACGCCTCGGGCTGGTAGTAGTCGTAGTACGAGACGAAGTACTCGACCGCGTTGTTCGGCAGGAGCTCGCGGAACTCGTTGGCCAGCTGGGCGGCCAGCGTCTTGTTCGGCGCCATCACGAGGGTGGGGCGCTGGAGCTTCTCGATCATCCACGCGGTGGTGGCGGACTTGCCGGTGCCGGTCGCGCCGAGCAGGACGACATCCTTCTCACCTGCGTGGATGCGCTTTTCCAGCTCGGCGATGGCCGTCGGCTGGTCACCGCTCGGCTGGTAGGGGCTGACGACCTCGAAGGGCGCCACCGTGCGTTCGATCTGTGAAACGGGCCGCATGCCATCCACCGTACGACCCCGCACTGACAACGGGGTCGGATCACCGGTTCTGCGGGGTGCGGGAGCCGCGGTGTCCGGCGCGCTGGCCTGTGCGGGACAGCGGGCGCCGGCCGGTGTGAGCGATCTCGGGGTGGGCTGGCACGCCGGGCTTGCGCTCCGCCGGGGTCCAGTCGGGCTTGCCCATGACCATCAGCGGGTCGAACATCACCACGACGCCGGCCAGGCAGAGGAAGACGAGCGGACCGATCATCAGCGGGGCGAGCAGGGCGGCGGGTGAGTCGCCGGCCGGCGTACCGGACGAGGTGTGCAGATGGACCCGGAGGGCGGCCATGCCCGTGTAGTGCATGCCGCTGACCGCGAGTCCCATGACCAGGCTCGCGCCGATGCTCCACAGGAATCCGCGGATCTGTCCGGCCGCCCACAGGGCGGCGGTCGCCGCGACGACCGCTATGACGACGGAGGCGGCGACCGTGAGGGTGTTGTAGGCGAGGACACCGTTGAGGCGCATCCCGGCCATACCCAGGTAGTGCATCGAGGCGATTCCCAGGCCCGTGATGGTGCCCCCCGTGAAGAGCGCCACCCCCGTCGCCCCCCGGTAGCCGACGATGAAGACGCCGACGCCGACCATGACGATGGCGACCGCGAGGCTCGCGAACGTGATCGCCCTGTCGTAGTGGATGGGGGTCCCCTGTACGGTGAAACCCATCATCGCGACGAAGTGCATGGTCCATATGCCGGACCCGATCGCGGCCGACCCCAGGGCGAGCCAGCCGGCCCGCCAGGACTGGGCGACCAGCATGGATCTGGCGGTGCAGCGTAGTCCGAGCGCGCCGCCGAGGCAGGCCATGAGGTACGCCACCACGGGTGTGACGAGTCCGTACCTGAAGCCGTCGACGGTGCCCTGCATACGCGGCTGTCCTCCCCACACTGATGCGTTCCAGATACGGCAAATGCCCCCGTCCCCAGGACCGCGACGACGGTCAGGGTTGACGCAGAGAGTATGACCCCCGCCGGAACGGTCGAACGATTTTCCGGCAAAGAATCACGGCGCTGCCGCACTTGTGCGGCGTCTGTGAGCAGCTTTGGGCAACTCCAGTCAATCTGTGGTTTTCCTGCACCCACACCTCTTTACTCTTTGCTGTCACTCTGGTGCTGTATGTGACCAACCGACGCGAGGAGTACACATGCACGCGCGTGCTGCCGCCGCCACGACCACCGCGTTCTTCGGACTCAGCGTCGCCATACTGCCCAGCCCTCACGCCGATGCCACCGGCGGTGACGGCCCGGTCGTCGTCGCCCACCGCGGCGCCTCCGCGTACGCACCCGAGAACACCCTGGCCGCCGTCGACAGGGCTGCCGCCATGGGCATCACCTGGGTCGAGAACGACGTGCAGCGCACCAAGGACGGCCGGCTCGTCGTGATCCACGACGCCACCTTGGACCGCACCACCGACGTCAAGCGGCTGTTCCCGAAGCGGGCCCCCTGGCGGGTGAAGGATTTCACCGCCAGGGAAATCGCACGCCTGGACGCGGGGAGTTGGTTCGGACCCCAGTACGCGGACGCGCGCGTGCCGACACTGGGCCAGTACATGGAGCGCGTGTCGCACCACCACCAGAAGCTGGTCCTGGAGATCAAGAACCCTGAGCTGTACCCGGGAATCGAGCGACAGACCCTCGAAGTCCTGAGCAACAAAGGCTGGCTCGACCCGGACCACCTCAGGAACAGGCTGATCGTCCAGAGCTTCAGCAGGGACAGCGTGCGGAGGGTCCGCGAGCTGCGGCCGGGGGTCAGGACCGCGTACCTGGGCACGCCCCGGGTGACGGAACTGACGGCCTACGCGCGCTTCGCCGACCAGATCAATTCGGAGTACACCAGGCTCTCCCCCCGCTACGTCTCCGCCGTCCACGCGCTCAAGGGCCCGCATGCAAAGCCGGTGAAGGTCTTCGCCTGGACCGTCAACAGCTCGGGCGAGGCCCGGCGAGTGGCCGGCTTCGGCGTGGACGGCATCATCACGAACACGCCCGACGTGGTGCGCAGAGCGGTCACCGCCTACTGAACCGCCTTCTGAACCGACGCGCCCGGAGGTGCGGACGTCGCCCCGACCACATCCGCGGGGCGTTGTCAGTGCGGCGCCGTACGGTGGGCGCATGGACAGTCATGGGCAGTACGAGCAGCAGTTGGTGTGGGCCGTCGTCGCGACCGACATCGGTCCGCTGCTGCTGGCCGCCACGCGCGACGGCCTGGTGAACGTGGTGTTCCACGCGACGGACGCCGTGCGTGACAAGTCGCTGGAGCGGCTCGCGTCCCGGCTCGGCACGGACCCGGTCGAGGATCCCGGCTCACCGCTCCTGGCCGATGCGATACGCCAGGTGGCGGCATATTTCACCGGTGAGCTGCGTGACTTCGAGCTGCCGTTGGACTGGTCCCTGATCACCGGGTTCAACCGCCAGGTGCTGCGCGAGCTGGCGTCCGGCGTGCCGTACGGCACGGTGGTGGGCTACGGCGACCTGGCCGGCCGGGTCGGTCAGGCGGGCGCGGCCCAGGCCGTCGGGGTGGCCATGGGTTCGAACCCGCTGCCGGTGGTGGTGCCGTGCCACCGCGTGGTCGAGAGCGACGGCGGCATAGGCGGGTTCGGGGGCGGGCTGGAGACCAAGCGAAAGTTGCTGGCGATCGAAGGGGTGCTGCCGGAGCCGCTGTTCTGAGCCGGGTCCCCCCGCGGCGGGGGCACCCGTGTGCGCTACTCGTAGTGCCGTGCCTCGAAGACGTTCCCGTCAGGGTCACGGAAGTAGAAGCTGCGCCGGGCCGCGCCGCGGGCGCCGAAGGAGTCGTGAGAGAAGTCGGAGACGGGGACGGCCCGCTCCTCCAGGCGTGCCCTCAGGGAGTCGAAAGCATCCTCCTTGAGGGACACGCACACATGGTTCACGGGATGCCCAGCACTCTCCGCAGCCCCTGGGACCATTCTCGTGTCCTCCGCCAGGGAGAGAGGAGCGAGGTCGAAAATCGTCTCCTCATTGAGCCGCACGGACGGGAACGACTCCTTGCCCTCGGCGAAATCAGTGACCCTGAGAGGCTCCAGACCGACCGCCTCCTCGTAGAAACCGGCGGCGGCGACCGGCTCCCGGACCCACAGGACGACATGGTCGAGACGTGGCGAGTTGTCCGTCATGCCTCCAGGCTGGTGTCCTTCCCCACAGCTCGCAAGGGTTTGGGCGGGGATGCCTCCCGCCAGAGATGAGGAAAGACCGGAAGACAGGAGGCACGCGCGTGCTGGTGGTGTCCGAAGAGGTACGGGAGGCGCTCGCCGCGCACCGGCCCGTGGTGGCTCTGGAGTCGACGATCATCGCCCACGGGCTGCCGCGCCCGCGCAATCTCCAGGTCGCGCTGGAACTGGAGCACGTCGTCCGGGGAGAAGGCGCTGTACCGGCGACGATCGCCGTCCTGGACGGCCGGGCCCATGTCGGCCTCGACAAGGAGCAGGTGGAGCGGGTCGCGAACGAGGACGGCATCCGCAAGCTGGGGCATCGCGATCTGCCGCTCGCGGTCGCAGCAGGAGTGAGCGGGGCGACGACCGTGTCCGCGACGGCGCTGCTGGCCTCACTCGCGGGGGTGCGGGTGTTCGCGACGGGCGGGTTAGGCGGCGTCCACCGGGACTGGACGGTGACCCAGGACGAGTCCGCCGATCTGAGGCTGCTGGCACGGACCAGGATCACCGTGGTGTGCGCCGGCGTGAAGTCGATCCTGGACGTACCGGCGACGCTGCAGCGTCTGGAGACGCTGGGCGTCGCCGTGGCCGGTTACCGCACGGATCGCTTCCCGGGCTTCTATCTGTCCGACTCGGGACATCCGGTCGACTGGACCCTGACGTCGCCGGGACAGGTGGCGGAGGTCATGCGTGCGCAGGACGCACTGGGCGGTCCGGAGTCGGCGCTCATCGTCGCCAATCCGGTCCCGCCGGAGGAACAGCTCGACCCCGGTCTCCACGCGCGCGTGCTCGCCGACGCGCTGCACGCGTGCGAAGAGGAGGGCGTCACCGGTCAGGCGGTCACGCCGTTCCTGCTCGACCATCTCGTCCGGCACACCGACGGGGCCTCGCTGAGCGCCAATCTGGCGGCGGTACGGGGGAACGTACGGCTCGCGGCGCGGATCGCGGCGGCCTGGGCGGGGGCGTGAGCGGGGCACTGCTCGTCGTCGGGGACGTCATCACGGACGTCGTCGCCCGGCACCGCGGCCCGCTCGCGTCGGGCACGGACACGGTAGCCGCCATCCGGACGCTGCCCGGTGGCGCGGGCGCGAACGTGGCGTGCTGGGCAGCCCATTGGGGCTGCCCGGACGTACGGCTGCTGGGACGCGTCGGGGCCGAGGCCGTGGCCTGGCACGAGAGAGAGCTGGCGGCGTCGGGCGTGCTACCCCGCCTCGTCGTCGATCCAGAGGCGCCCACGGGGACGGTTGTCTGTCTGGTGGACGCGGGCGCCTCGGCCGAGCGCACGTTTCTCACGGACAGCGGGGCGTCGCTGCGGCTGTCACCCGGTGACTGGGCGGACGCGTTGCTCGACGGTGTCGTACGGCTGCATCTGTCGGGCTATCTGTTCTTCTCCGAGCCGAGCCGGGCGCTGGCGACGGTGGCCATGGAGGCGGCCAGCGCGCGGGGGGTGCCGGTGAGTCTGGATCCGGCGTCCGCGGGATTCCTCAACGAGTTGGGCGTGGACAGGTTCCTGGCTCTCACCGAGGGAGTCGACGTGCTGCTGCCCAGCCGGGGTGAGGCGTGTCTGCTGACCGGACTGCCCGACCCGGCGGACGCGGCGGCCAAGTTGAGCCGTCATGTCCCTCTGGTGGTCACCAAGCAGGGCGCGGAGGGCGCGCTGGTGGCCGCATCGGGAGCCGTGCGGGCCCGGATTCCGGCGGTGCCCGCCATCCCTCGGGACACGACCGGGGCAGGCGACGCGTTCACCGGAGCGTTCCTCGCGGCGCTGCTGACGGGGGCCGAGCCGGAGGTGGCGGCCGCGGAAGGGTGCAGAGCGGGAGCCATGGCGGTGGAGAAGGTGGGAGGGAGACCCGCGAAGGGCGCCAAGTAGGCCCCGGGCCTACGAGCCGCGTGCCCCTACTCCTTGTATCCCCACGCCGAGATCATCGGGGCCGTTGCCAGATCCATCGTGCCCGAGGCGACATTGGACAGATGGCGGTCGACCTCCTCGTTCGTGGCCAGGCCGGCGGAGACGAGGCGGTCGCGGATCTGACGGACCGTCGCGACTTCGAGGGCGGCACAAGCCGGCGAGGTGACGGGGAAGTACGCATCGGCCTCCACGCGACGCAGACCCGCCTCGCGAAGCAGGCGAGGGAGTCTGCGGCCGTACGACAGGTCGGCGCCGCGTTCGGCGAGGAGCGTGCGGAATCCCGTGCGCAGGCGGTTGGCGAGCTGCTGTTCGGGGCCGTGCTCGTCCGGGCAGATGAGGGGCTGGAGCGCCGGGTCAGCATCCTCGACCAGGATCCGTCCGCCCGGGCGCAGCGCCTTGACCATCGATCGCAACGCCCGCTCCCGGTCCGGCACGTGAACGAGGACGAGCCGGGCGTGCACGAGATCGAAGTCCTCCCCCGGCGGTTCCTGGACACCCACGTCATGGGTCTGGACCTCGATCGGGGAACGCGCGGCCGACGCCGCCCACGAGGTGTCGATGTCCGTCGCGACGACCTTTCCGGTCGGGCCCACCTTCTTGGCGAGCCAGGAGATCACAGAGGCGCCGCCGGCGCCGACCTCCCAGCAGCGCCAGCCGAGTCCGATGCCGAGGTTCTCGATGTGGCGGAACGTCGTGGGATCGAAGAGGGCGGAGAGCGCGTCGAAACGCCGGCCCGCCTCGGTCTGCCGGTTGTCGAGGAGATACCCGTCGGTTGGCGTCATGGGGAGATCATCCCAGTCGACCTGCTCGTTCGTGCGCGACGACGCTCCGCGCGGGCCCCGCACACAGGGCCTCGTGCGGCCGCGGGCCCCAGCCGCACAAACGCCCTACAGCAGCCCTGCAACTCGCATGACAAAGCGGAATGTTCCGTTTCCACAGGCTTTTCCGGCGATCGAGTCGGACTGGCAGACTGGCTCGCGACGGCGCAGAGTGCGGCGCGAGGAGATCCACGCAAGGAGATCCAGATGTCCATGGCAGGGAATCTGCGGAAGGTGACGAGCCTCGGCAGGGTCGGCGGCCTCCGCAAGGTGGCGCGGTTGACACGGCGTCGTGCGCGCGTCGACCTGAGCCACCCCGCCCGGTCACCGCTGGGCTCCGCAGTGGTCAACTGCGTGACGTACCAGGACGGCGTGCGCGTTCCCGGCGGCCGCGATCTGGTCGAGGCAGTGGAGCGGGTCCGCAAGAGTGACGACGGCTTCGTCTGGCTCGGCCTGCACGAGCCGACGGACCGGGAGTTCTCGGGCATCGCCGAGCTCTTCGACCTCCACCCGCTGGCGGTCGAGGACGCGGTGGAGGCGCATCAGCGCCCGAAACTTGAGCGGTACGGGGACACGCTGTTCGCGGTCTTCAAGACTGTCTGCTACGTGGAGCACAAGGAGTTGACCGCGACGAGCGAGGTGGTGGACACCGGCGAGATCATGGTGTTCATCGGCCCCGCCTTCGTTATCACGGTCAGGCACGGCCGGCATGGTTCGCTCGGCCCTCTGCGCGAGGAGCTGGAGGCCAACCCGCAGCAGCTCGCGAAGGGGCCTGCGGCGGTCCTGCACGCGATCGCCGACCACGTGGTGGACGACTATCTGAGCGTCACGGACGCGGTGCAGGAAGATATCGACCAGGTCGAGACGGATGTCTTCGCGGAGAACGGCGCGCGATTGGATCCAGGGCGCATCTACCAGCTCAAGCGCGAACTCCTTGAGTTGAGGCGGGCAGTGGCACCGCTGGACCGTCCCATCCAGGAGCTGGCCACCAGGCCGATCCGGGTGATCGACCCGGAAATACAGGCGTACTTCCGGGACGTCTCCGACCACCTGCTGCGCGCCACCGAGCAGATAGCCGCCTTCGACGAGCTGCTCAACTCGATCCTGCAGGCACATCTCGCGCAGGTGAGCGTCGCGCAGAACGCGGACATGCGGCGGATCACGGCGTGGGCCGCTCTCATCGCCGTGCCGACCATGATCACCGGCGTCTACGGCATGAACTTCACCTACATGCCCGAGTTGCACTGGAGAGTGGGCTATCCACTGGTCCTGGTCGCGATAGCCGTCGGCTGCCTCGTCCTGTACCGGGGGTTCAAGCGCAACGGCTGGCTGTAGTGCGCCGGGTCAGCGCGTCGGGTCAGCGCGTCGTGGTCCTCGCGTAGACGCTTTCGACCCAGGTGGCGAGCTGATCATCCGTCAGATGCTGGGCCAGGTCGGACTCGCTGATCATGCCGACGAGACGCTTGTTCTCGATGACGGGAAGCCGGCGGATCTGGTGCTCCTCCATCTCGTTGAGCACTTCGTCGACCTCGGCGTTCGCGTCGATCCAACGCGGCGTGCCCTGGGCCATGTCACCCGCGGTCACGCGTGAGGGGTCGTGGCCCATGGCCACGCAGCCGACGACGATGTCGCGGTCGGTGAGGATGCCGCAAAGCCGCTCGTTCTCGTCACTGATGGGCAGTGCACCGACGTTGAGTTCGCGCATCAGCTGGGCGGCTCGGTCCAGGGTCTCATGGGCGGGGATCCACTGGGCACCACGGTGCATGATGTCTCCGGCGGTGGTCATGGAGTACCTCCCGATGCCGGACGGCCGGCGCGACACAGGACGTACCGCATGTCCCGGCGCCCTTCATTCTTGCCGTGTCCCAGGGGAAATGCACCCGGAGCGACCGGGCGGCCGACGCTCAGGCCGAGAAGCGCACGATCTTCCGCGGGACGACGCGGATGATCACACGGGCCTCGTCGTCCCGCTCCCCGGGAGGATCGATGCCCAGGTACTTGTGCGATAGCTCGTACGGGAGACGCTTCTCGTCGTCGGGAAGAATCTCGACGGTGCCCCGGATCTCGACCGAGGTGTAGGGGTCGGCGAGATCGAAGACCGAGAGGCTGACGCGGGGGTCGCGGCGCAGGTTGCGCACCTTCTGACGGCCGTCGGCCGAGGAGAAGAGGACGGCGTCGCCCTCGCGCTTGATCCAGACGACCGAGTTCTGGGGGGCACCGTCGGGGCCGAGGCTGGCCACGCTGGCGAAGTTCTTGCCGTCGAGGAGGGCGCGGACGGAGTCGTCGAAGACGACCGTGGAGCCGGAGGGGGAAGTCATGGAACCAGGGTAACTACATGCACATGCATGTAAAGCGTTTTTCGGAGTCCGGCGTGAGTCAGCCGTTCCAGGCAGGGTGGCGCGGGTCGTCCGCGCGGATCATCAGGTCCGCGGCGGCGCCCGGGTCCGTCTCCGTCTCGTAGCGCTCGAAGGCGGGGAGTGTCCAATGCTCCGACTCCGGGGTGCGGCGGCGGAGCGCGCCGGGAGAGAGGAGCACATGGACGGTCAGGTCGAAGGGGAACCAGTGTCGCAGGAGGAGGGGGCCATGGAGCAACAGCACTCCACCGGGTGGGAGTTGGACGTAGGGGCTCCGGGTGGCCCGGTCTGTGACCGGGTCCCACAGGTCTGGCAGCACGCGGCCGTCGCCGCCGGGGTCGAGGGGTCCGAAGACCTCGCGCCACAGGGCGCCGGTGTCGAGCCAGCCGTCATAATAGGACTCAGGGTCCCGGCGACCGTACTCGAGGCGGACGGAGGCGGGGCGCAGGAAGCCCTCCGTGCCGACGACGAGCGAGGGCCGACCGCGTATACGCAACGCGTCGGACACTCGCTGGGCGAGGTCGCCGGGATTGGCCGCCGGGGCTCCGTCGAACGCGATGCGCGGCCAGAGGCTGCCGTCGGAGGGCTTCAGGTCGAGCAGGCGCTCGGCGAGGAGGTCGCCGAGCCGTTCCCAGGTGATCGCTTCCAGTCGCACACGGCCCATGATGCCGCGCCCCGACGGCGAACCCACCGCACGGCCGCCGACGGGAGGGCGGGTGCACCTCGATGGCGAACCGGCGGCACGACATGTGACGGAACGGCGACGCTGTGCACACGCGGCGGCGGGGTGAGATGTCGGAACCCGGGTCACCGGCACCACTCGTCGGGCCACGCCCTGCAGGGTCACCGGACCGTTTCGTTCCTTAGCGATGGTCGCGCCGGCGGGAGGGGAATGAAGCGGTTATGGCGCCGATCTCAACTCCTCAGCCCCGGAGCGGACTTCTGGTGTTCCAGCCGGTCAAGCGGCGGCACTGTGCCCAGTGCCAGAGGGGACCGTTGCCGTTGGTGGTACTGGAGGACGCGGCGCCCCGGTGTCTGGACTGCGCGGACCTCGGGCATCTCGTGTTCCTGCCGCGGGGCGATACGGCACTGACTCGGCGCTCGCGGGAGGCGAGCGCGCTGTCGGCGGTGGTGGTGCGGTTCAACCGGCGCCACGGCCGGTACGAGCGGCAGGGGGTGCTCGTCGAGGAGGCGGCACTCATGCTGGCCGAGGAGCGGTGTCTGGCCGACGCGGAGGTACGGCGCAGGCGCCGGGCGCGGGACGCCCGGCGGCGGGCGGCGGAGGACGTGCGCTTTACGGAGGCCTTCACGCGGGAGATCCTGCGGCTGTTTCCCGGGTGCCCGGCCGGGCGGGCGCAGGAGATCGCGGCGCATGCGTCGGTGCGCGGAAGCGGGAGGGTCGGGCGCAGTGCGGCCGGGCGGGCGCTGTCCCCGGAGGCGGTGACGGCCGCGGTGCGGGCGGCCGTACGGCACACGGAGACGCCGTACGACGAGCTGCTGATGGGCGGGGTACCGCGGCCCGAGGCACGGCGGCGCATCGCGGACAGCGTGGAATCGGTGCTGCGGGAGTGGGGGCTTCGGGAGGCGGCGTGATCCCGGGCGGGGCCGGGTGGGCACGCGCAGCGGCTCCGGAGGTGACACATGCCGCCGCGTGGTCCCGCTCGGCGCGGTCCGTTGGACGCGGGCGCATGCGCCCGCGCCGCCCGCGCATGGTCACCGGTCTCGTGCGACGTTTCACTTCTAGTGACAGGCGGGGGTGGGAAGGATCTCTGCGTTCAGGGGAGCGAGGCGGGAGTTGACATGACGGATGGGCCGTACTTCGTGCTGATCGTGCTCGGGGTGCTCGGAACCGGGCTGGTGGCGGGGGTGTGCTTCGGGTTCTCGGCATTCGTGATGCGTGGGCTCGGCACGCTGCCGCCGGCACAGGGGTTCGCCGCGATGAACGCGATCAACAGGGCGGCGATGACACCGGCGTTCATGATCCTGTTTGTGGGATCGGCGGTGCTGTGCGCCGTGCTTGCCGTGGTGACGTTCGTGTTGTGGCCCGACGCCAGGGTGGAACTGCTGCTGGGCAGCGCCCTGTATCTGATAGGTGTGTTCGGAGTGACTGCTGCGGCGAACGTTCCCCGCAACGAGGCGCTCCTGCGGATGGACTCCGGCTCTCCGGAGGCGGCCGTGTACTGGCGTCCCTACATGAGCGAGTGGACGATGTGGAACCACGTCCGCACCGCCGCGTCGGCCGGTGCCGCGGTGTCCTACGTCCTCGCCCTCAGCTGAACCCCTGGGCCAGTCGCACAGGCCCCGGTGCCGAGCGGCGTGCGGGGCGGCGGCGTCGTATTGTGGCAGGAAACGATCCCGTACGCGTACGCAAGGGGGACGGCCATGGCCGATCCCAAGGGATTTATGTCCACACCCCGCGAGGAGTGGCCCCGCAGGCCCGTCGAGGAACGGGTGCGGGACTGGAACGAGGTGTACGTCCCGGGTGCGTTGCTGCCCATCATCAGCCGGCAGGCGAACCGGTGCATGGACTGCGGGATCCCGTTCTGCCACGAGGCCTGCCCGCTCGGGAACCTGATCCCCGAGTGGAACGACCTCGTCTCGCGCGAGGACTGGCGGGCGGCGAGCGACCGGCTGCACGCCACGAACAACTTCCCGGAGTTCACGGGGCGGTTGTGTCCGGCGCCCTGTGAGGCGGGATGTGTGCTCGCCATCAACCAGCCCGCGGTCACCATCAAGAACGTCGAGGTGGCCATCGCGGACCGGGCCTGGGAGGAGGGGTTCGCGCCGCCGCGCCCGCCGGAGCGGCTGTCGGGGCGGACCGTTGCGGTCATCGGGTCGGGGCCTGCGGGGCTCGCAGCGGCCCAGCAGCTCACCCGTGCCGGACACACGGTGGCGGTGTACGAGCGGGCGGACCGGATCGGGGGGCTGCTGCGGTACGGGATACCGGCGTTCAAGATGGAGAAGCGGCATCTGGACCGGCGCCTGGAGCAGATGCGCGCCGAGGGGACGAAGTTCCGTACGTCGACGGCCATAGGGAAGGACATCGGAGCCGCCGAGCTGAGAGCCCGGTACGACGCCGTGGTAATCGCGACCGGTGCCACGGCCTGGCGCGAACTCGACGTGCCCGGGCGTGAGTTGGCCGGGATACACCAGGCGATGGAGTACCTTCCGCTGGCCGACCGGGTGTGCGAGGGGGATCTGGAGGTCTCGCCGCTGTCGGCGGCCGGGAAGCACGTCGTGATCGTGGGTGGCGGGGACACCGGGGCCGACTGTCTGGGGACGGCGGTGCGCGAAGGGGCCGCGTCCGTGTCCCAGCTGGACATCTACCCGCTGCCGGAAGCGGACCGGAACGAGGACACCGAGCCGTGGCCGACGTATCCGAAGATCTACCGGCTGTCCGCCGCCCACGAGGAGGCGCGGGATCTGCGGACTGCGCCCGCGGCGAACGCGGACGCGCGGCTCTTCGCGGCCTCCACGCTGCGCTTCACGGGAGACGCGGACGGGCACGTACGGGCGCTGCACCTGGTCGAGGTGGACGCCCGGCGGCAGCCGCTGCCGGGCACCGGGCGGACGCTCCCCGCCGACCTCGTGCTGCTCGCGCTGGGGTTCTCGGGACCCGACCGCGGGGACGGGCTGATCGACCAGCTCGGGCTGGCACTCGACGCGCGCGGGACGATCGCACGGGACCAGGACTTCGCGACGAACGTGCCCGGCGTGTACGCCGCCGGGGACGCCGCGCGCGGACAGTCGCTGATCGTGTGGGCGATAGCGGAGGGGCGGGCCGTGGCGGCCGCGGTGGACCGGCATCTGAGCGACGGGGCGACACGCCTGCCGGCGCCGATCGGGCCGTACGACCGTCCGATGACGGCGTAAGCACGCGTCAAGGAAGCCAGGTGAGCGGCCCGGCATTGCGGTGGTGCCGTGAGACGCCCGGAAGTCGCCCCACGGCTCATACGGCCCGGCTGTGACGCGGCGACTACGGCTTGCGGCCCACCGCCCCGTAGCCGGGGATGACGCCGTCGTCCTGTCCGGGCACCGGGTCGCCCAGTTCCGGGTGCCACTTGTGGACCACCTCGACACCGGGTTCGACGAGGTCGAGACCGTCGAAGAAGCGGGCGAACTCGTCGCGCGAGCGAAGCGCCAGCGTGACTCCGGCCGCCCTGAGCTTCTCCGTCGCCGCCGCCGACTCCTGCGGCGTGAAGTCGGCGGTGGCATGGGTCATCATCAGATAGCTGCCGGAGGGCAGTTCGGACAACAGCCGATCGACCAGTTCGTGCGCGCCGTCCTCGTCGGAGACGAAGTGCAGCAGCGCGACGAGGGAGAGCGCCACGGGCCGGCTGAGGTCAAGGATCCGCTTGACCCCCTCGACGATGGTGGCCGAGTCCCGCACGTCGGCCTGCAGGTACTCGGTCACCCCCTCGGGCGTGCTGCGCAGCAGGGCCGCCGCATGGGCCAGCACGATCGGGTCGTTGTCGCAGTAGACGACGCGGGCGTCCGGCGCGATCTGCTGGGCGATCTGGTGAAGGTTGGGCTCGGTGGGGATGCCCGTGCCGATGTCCAGGAACTGCCGTACACCGTTGTGGGCCAACCAGCGCGTGGCGCGGTGCATGAACGCGCGGTTGACCCGCGCCATCACCGGCACCCTCGGGTCGAGGGCGAGCATCTGACGGCCCATCTCCTCGTCGACGGGATAGTTGTCCTTCCCGCCGAGGTACCAGTCGTACATGCGCGCGGGATGCGGCTTGCTCGTGTCGATGACGACGGCGTCCTGGGCGGGGTCCTGCCCGGTCATGAGGAACTCCGTGAGTCTGTAGGACAGTCAATGATCAACTGAAGGCCAATTTAGTAGATGCGGTGAACAACGTCGCGAATCAACAAGGGAGTTACGAGAGCAGGAAGTCTGCCTCCCCCGCCTTCGCCCCCTGGATGAACGCGGTCATCTCGTCGGAGGTGTAGATCAGCGCGGGCCCGTCCGGGTCGGTGGACTGGCGGACGGCGATCCGGCCGTCGGCGAGCTTCATCGCCTCCAGGCAGTTGCCGCCGTTGCCCCCGCTCCACGGCTTGTGCCAGCCCTCGCTGCCGAGTTCGCGGGCGGGCATGCCGTTGTAGACGCGTTTGCGTGGTGTGGTGCGTTCCATTACAGCTCCTTGCGGAGATCCTCGAGGATCTCCTTCGTGCGTTGTGCCGTAGCGGCCTGAGCCGCCATGCGGTCCATGACCTCGAGGTGGGTCGCCACCTCGGCGCGCCCGTCCAGGTAGACGGCTCCGGTCAGGTACTCGCTGTAGACCATGTCCGGCAGCTCTGACATGGCAAATCGGAACAGTACGAAGGGCCCGTACGTGCCGGGATGCGGGCCCGAGGAGAACTCGAGCACCTGCAGCGTCACATGGGGCAGCTTCATGACCTCCAGCAGCCTCTCGACCTGGGCGCGCATGACCCGGGGGCCGACGACCGCGCGGCACAGGGCCGTCTCGTCCATCACGGCCCAGGTGCGGGGCGCGTTCTCACGTGTCAGCAGTTCCTGGCGCTGCATGCGCAGCGCCACGTGGCGCTCGATGTCCTCGGGTCTGGTCTGCCCGATGGCGCCCGACTTCAGGACGCCCCGGGCGTACTCTTCGGTCTGCATGATTCCGGGCACGAAGTGGGGTTCGTACTGGCGGATGAGCGCGGCGGCGCCCTCCAGGCTGACGTACATCGAGAACCAGCCCGGCAGGATGTCGTGGAACCGCTGCCACCAGCCCGGTCTGTTGGCCTCCTCGGCCAGTTGGACGAAAGCCTCGGCCTCCTCGTCGCCCACGCCGTACGACTTCAGCAGCAGCTGGAGGTACGGGATCTTCAGGGTGACCTCGGCCGTCTCCATACGGCGGACGGTGGCTGGTGCGACACGCAGGATGCGCGCGGCCTCCTCCCGCTTGAGACCCGCACGTTCCCGCAGGTCGAGCAGGCGTCGGCCGAGCACGACCTGACCGACCGTCGGCGCCGACCGTGGCTCGCTCACCTCGCACCTCTCACGTCCTCCTGTGTCCTGACAGCCCGGACGGCGCCGTTCGAAACCGCACCGGTCAACGCCCGCGTTCGAACTCGATACGCGAACTCCCGACGCGAGCGGCGGACGTGCAAGCCCCCGCTACGGATCCCAACTGGCGCCGTTCGTCGTGCCGTTGCGAGCAGTGTGCCATGCAGCCTCGCGGAGGCACACTGCACTCTGCAATTTTCAGAGTGACACTTGCCAAGTGTTCACGCCAAGGCGATAGTGGCAAGCGTGATTCCGTCCGCGCCGTTAGGAACAGACGCCGCCGCAGACCGGTCCGGGCCGGGCGGCGCCGCACACGTGCGCCCCGGCGCGGCCGCCGAGCGCCGGTTCCGCTTCGAACTGGCCGCACATCCGGGCTCCGTCGCACGGGCCCGGCAGCTGACACACGCCCGGCTTTCAGCCTGGGCGGTGTGCGAGGACACCTGCGACACGGCGGCTCTGGTCGTCTCCGAGCTGGTGACCAACGCGATCGTGCACACCGCCGGAGAGCACGTCGTCTGTGAACTGCACGACGCGGACGACGTGGTACGCATAGACGTACGGGACGAGGGATGCGCTCCGGGCGGGCCGCACCCCGGTCCGCAGCGCCCCGAGGAGGAGCACGGGAGGGGACTGCTTCTCGTCGCGGCCCTGTGCCGGGCCTGGGGCGCCCAGGAGGCGGGCCCCGGGCTGCTGGTCTGGGCCGAGCTGGCACGGGAGGCCGACCAGCCGCCGTCCGGCGAGCGGCCCCACCCGGCGCAGCCGTCCCGGGACCTGTCGTGTTCCGGCGGCAGGTCCCGGGCGACCGAGCACACGACCGCGCGGTACGACCTCGGCTGGAGCGTCAGGAAACCGCCGGTGAACGGAGAGGCACGGTCCGACCTGGGCTGGAGCGCGAAGCGTCCCCCTGCCGACAGCCGGGGTTCCGGGGCGGACGCGTCCTGGGGGGCGGGGACCGAATGAGTGAGAGGGGTGCACGGGCCGCAGGGCCCGGGACCGCGCAGGTCCTGACCCTGGACTCGCTGGTCCGCCTCAGGCGGGAGCAGCGGACACCCGAAGCGGTGTCGAGGCGGCTTCCCCTGCCCGACGGCATGACCGTCCCGCTCGGTTGCGACGCGGTGGCCGTGCCCGCCCACTACGGGCCTCTGCTGCTGCCCCGGCTGCCGCGGGTGGGCTGTGTGTACGCCGACCGGGCCGACTGGTGGTGGATCGTGCCCTCCGACTCCGATGTCGCACTGGACTGGCCGACGCCCTCTCGCTACGTGACGGGCGCGCTCCTCCCGGACGTGCCGGACACCCCCGGTCTCATCCACTGTCCGGCCGACAACGTGCCCTACACCCCGCCGATCCCGCTCTATCTGGCACTGTGCCGGGTCACAGGCACCACGCCGGCGTGGTCGCGTCCGCTCAGCGCCTGACCGAACGACTGCTGCCTCTGTCCGAAATCGCCCGCCGTGACGAAACTCCGGGGCCCTGGTGGATGGAGAGCTGCTTCCTGGGGAGACCCTCGTTCGTCCGCACTCGGGGGAGGTCAACGCGTGGCGAGGAAATCCCGCAAGGCTCGCAAGGAGAAGGCCGATGAGGCCGCTCCGGTCACATCCGACTCGGAGTTACTGCTCTTCGGCGGTCCGCTGCGCTACGACACGGGTTGGTCGCAGCACTCCGACGCGTTCCTCGAGCTGAACTTCCGGGCCATGGTCGTGCGCCTGCCGTCGCTGCTCGCGTCGAGCTTCCGGCTCGCCTGGCAGGCCGACCGGCATGCCGCACGTGTAGTCCTGGGCGCCGAGGCGGGCCGTGGTCTGGCGCAGGCGGTGAGTCTGCTGGCGGTCAACGTGCTGGCGCGGCTGATATCGGGCGGCCCGGTCGAGGACCGGCTGCGCGGCGCCGTCCCGGCGCTGGTCGCGGTCGCCGTGGTGATGCTGCTGGCCGTGTTCCGCGTGCACGGCGTCGGCCCCTTCCTGCTGCGTCACTTCCGCTCGATGTCGGAAGCCGCCGAGGCCGAACAGGCCCGGCTGGCCCGGCTGGCCCGGTCTGTTGGCCGCCGCGTGGACGGGCGTGGCCACCGTGGCGACGTACGCGACGCTCGGCTGGCTGCTGCTCGCCGGTGCCGAGCTGGAGGTCTTCGACAAGATCCGCGCGCTGGCGGGCTCCGGCCAGACCGTCGTCCTCATCACCCACCGGCTGGCGTCGGTGCGCCACGCCGACCTGGTGCACGTCCTGAACCGGGGGCGGCTCGTGGAGTCCGGCCCGCCGGACGAGCTCCTCGCCGCGGGCGGCGTCCACGCCGAGTTGTACGCCCTGCAGGCCGAGCAGTTCACGGCGAAGGTCACCAGCCGGGAAGCCGACTGAGACCGGGGGCGTCGACTACTCCGCGGCATCGGCTCCCGGCACGATCACCAGGAACGCGTCCGTCGCGAGATCCATGACGACCTCCGCGGGCTGCCCCTCCAGGCGGCGCGCCTGTGCGAACTCCTCCGCGGGCCACGATCCACGCGGCCCGCCGGCCGGAAACCGCTCCAGCACCGTTCGCCCGTTCACCCTGCACCTCCTTGCAACGCCGTGTTCCGGCGAGCCGATCCCGGTCGGCTCACAAAGTTAAACGCCTACCCTCACATGAACGGCTCGTGAGGTGACGGTACTGAGACACATTCGACACTCGGTCAACACGGAATTGCGAGGAATTCAGAGAAATGATCCGCTTTGTCGAGCGGTGCTGACCCTGTGGTGCGGATCATGTGTCGTACTTTTGGATCCGCCTGCCGTGGCCGCGGTCGACGAGCGCGGGGAGCCGGTCCCACAACTCGCTCAGGGTCGACGGCAGATCGATGGTCAGCAGCTCACGGTCACGCATGAGGACGCGCCCGTCGACGATCGTGGTGCGGACGTCCGACGCGCGGGCGCTGTGCACGAGGGTGGCGGCGAGGTCGTGGACGGGCTGCGTGTGCGGTCCGGAGACGTCGACCAGCACGAGGTCCGCGCGGCGCCCCGGCGCGATGCTGCCGATACGGTGGCCGAGTCCGACGGCTTGGGCGCTCTGCAGCGTGGCGTGGTACAGGGCTTGACGGGACGTCAGCCAGCGGGGGTCGCCCTCGGCCGACTTCTGCGCCAGGGAGGTGAGCGCCATGGACTCCCACACATCCAGCGAATTGTTGGAGGCGGCTCCGTCCGTGGCGAGTCCGACCGGGATCCCGAGGGAGCGCAGGGCCCGTACCGGTGTCGTGGTGGGCCAGGCGAACTTGAGGTAGCCACGGGGCGCGGTCACCACGGCCACGCTCCCCCTCGCGCGTTCCAGCACAGGCAGGTCGCGCTCCACGATGCCGGTGCCGTGCGCGATGAGCAGGTTCGCGTCGAGAAGTCCGGCCGCTCCCAGGACCTCGATGGGCGTACGTCCGTGTCGCGCCAGGCTGTTGTCGGTCTGCTCACGGTTCTCGGCGGCGTGGATGTGCACGGCAAGTCCGTGCTGGTGTGCGAGTTCGGCGGTGGCCTCCAGGTCCGCGTCGTCCACGGTGTACGGGGCGTGCGGGGCGAGGGCCGTGGTGATGCGCCCGTCGGCGGCACCCCGGTGTCGTAGCGCGAACTCCAGTGACCTGTCGCGCCCCTCGGTGCCCTGCGAGGAGAAGAACGCCTCCCCCAAGTGGGCGCGGAGCCCGCAGTCAGCCACGACGGAGGCGACGGCGTCCATGCAGAAGTAGTGGTCGGCGAAGCAGGTGACACCGCCGCGGATCATCTCCGCGCAGGCGAGCCGGGCGCCCAACTCCACGTCCTTCTCGCTGAGATTGGACTCGATGGGCCACACGACGTCGTTGAACCACTCCTCCACGGGCAGGTCCTCGGCGATGCCGCGCAGGGCGACCATCGGGGAGTGCGTGTGGCAGTTGATCAGTCCGGGCAGCGCCACCTGCCCACGTGCGTCGATCCGCTCGACGGCGGGCAGGTCCCCGATGTCCGCGGCGGGCGTCACCGACTCCACGGTCCCGTCCCGCACGACGATCGCGGCCTCCTCCGCGAAGCCGATGCCCTCATGATCGTCGTGCACGAGGACGGTGCATCCGGTGATGACGAGGTCGGCGGGCGCGGTCGGCGGGTCGGCCGGAGTCGACGTCATCCCGACACCGTACGACGTGCTCGTACCCCTGGGCGAGGTGGAGCGCGCATCCCGTCGCCGCCCTGTTCCCGTGCCGGATCCGCGCGCACGCTGGCCTCACCACAGCCCGCCACCCGGCTTCTGGAAGGAGCCCGGCATGCTCCTCGGCACCTGGAACCTGGAGAACCTGTACCGGCCCGGCGGCCCGTTCGGCCCCAAGGACAAAGCCGCGTACGAGACCAAGCTCGCCGCCCTGGCCGCCGTGATCACAGAGCTCGATCCGACGCTGCTCGGCGTCCAGGAGGTCGGGGACCTGGAGGCACTCGAGGACCTGGCCGGGATGCTCGACGGCGAGTGGCACGTCACCCTCTCCCGGCATGTGGACGACCGCGGCATCCGTGTGGGCTTCCTCAGCCGTCCGCGGCCGCGTGTGCTCGCCGACACGAACGGGTTCCCCGAGCGGCTGCGGCCCGTGCAGGGTGACGACGACGGGACGCCCGTGGCGCACGCCGGCCGGGGCTTCCTGGCGGTGGAGATCACCGCGGGCACGCTGACGCTGACGGTCGCGGTGGCCCATCTGAAGTCGAAGCTGCTGTCGTACCCGGGCGGCCGGTTCCAGCCGCGCGACGAGGGCGAACGAGCCCGCTACGGCGCGTACGCCCTCTACCGGCGGACCGCCGAGGCGACGGCGCTGCGCACGCTCGCCGACGAACTGCTGGCCGGCGACGGGAGCACCCGCGACGTGGCGGTGCTGGGCGACATGAACGACGAGGTGCAGGCGGCGACCACCCAGATCCTGCTGGGCCCGCCCGGCTCCGAGATCGGTACGCCCGGTTACGAGCATCCTGACCGGGGCGACTCCGTGCGCCTGTGGGACGTGGCACCGCTCATCCCCGTGGACCAGCGGTACTCGCGCATCACCTCGGGGCGGCGCGAACTCATCGACCACATACTGGTGAGTCATCGACTGGTCCAGCGCCTCACGGCGGCGGGCACCGGCCTGCCGGGCGAGGACGCGCTCCGGCTGCCGTCGGTCGGCGCCGACCCGGGCGGGCGACGCGGAGCACCGGGATCGGACCATGCACCGGTGTGGGCGCGCCTGGGGACGTGAGGCGTGTCGTACCGCTGGGTCCTGTCCTCACACTCCCGTCGTCCGCCCGGTGGGCGGGCCTCGCGGCGGCTGGGGCACCTCCCGCTCGAGCGAAGCCGAGAGTGCGTGCATGGCGTCGCGAGCCAGGCGGGAGTGTGACGACAGGTCCTAGACCGCCAGGGGCAGGGGCTGCGGTTCCGTCGCGCCGATGCCCGCCTGCTGCCGCCGCTCGGCGAGTTCGGCCAGGAGTTCGGTGAGCCGCTCCCGGTGGCGGGGCGTGAGCCGTCCCGCGTCGTCGAGGTGCACGGCGCACGCGGTGGTCGTGTCCACGAGCCGTTCGAGAGTCGCGGCCACCTCGTCCATGCCCTCCGTGTGCCGGGCGAGGGCGGGTAGTTCGGCGGCCGCGAGGTCGAGCGCGGCGCGGGCCTCGGCGAGGGCACGGTAGGCCTCGCGGCGCAGCGCCCAGCGCCCGGCCCGGTCGTCCTCGCGGGTCAGTACGTGTGCGAGGTAGGCGTGCGCCTCGTCCATCGCGCGCACCAGTCGCGCCCGTACGGTGCCGCCGCGCTGTCCAGGCGCCGGCAGATGCCCGACGAGCAGCACGATCCCGCAGGCCACCAGCGTCTCGCCGATCCGGCTCCAGGACGCCGCCGGCTCCCCGCCGACCATGACGAGGGCGAGGACGAGGGCGGTGACGACGGCGGTCTGCGCGGCGAAGTGGCGCGTGGCGACGGGGATGAGCGCCCCGCACAGGGCCACGACCGCGATGAGCCCGGCGGGACGCGGCAGCACCGCGGCGAGTCCGGCGAACACGACGGCACCCAGCACCGTCCCCGCTGCCCGGCACAGCACGCGCGACACCAGCGGCCCGAGGTCGGGCTTGACGAGGAAGACGGCGGTGGCGGGCAGCCAGTACCAGTGCGCGTGGTGCCCGTACCACTGGGCCCGGTGCAGGGCCTGCGCGACCGCCGCGCTGGCACCGAAGCACAGGGCGACACGGAGTCCGTACTCCCGCCCGCCGGTGCCCAGGACGATGCGCAGCACGGACGTGGCGGCACGCCGCCGGGTGTGCAGGTCACGTCCGTCGCCGCCCCGGTCGAAGGCGTCGGCGGCGTGCAGGAGGGCGTCGTCGAGGGCGCGCAGCGCGGGTGCGCTGCGGGCGGGCGCGGGCAGCGGACCGGTGGGCGTGTTGCCGCGCACCGCGGCCGCGAGTCGGCGGGGCCCCTCCGCGGCGCGCTCGGGCACGGTGTCCCCGGCCCAGGCGAGCGCGGTGGCGGCCTCGGCGAGCGGCAGGGCGGCGGTGTACTGCGCGTGCAGGCGCCGTTCGGCGGAGGAGGACGCGTACCGGCGCAGTCGCGGACCGGCGAGGGCGTCCTGCGCATGGTCGAGGGCGGCGGTGAGGGCGGCCCGTCGCCCGGGGGCCTGCGGGGTTCCGGTGGCCACGAGGAGGTCGGCGACGGCCTGGTACACCCCGGCGACGGCGACGCGTTCCCCGTCGAACCGGTAGTCGCCGGCGGTCGCGCCGGGCGTCGGCAGCACCAGCCGCAGCGCGAGCAGCCAGCCGGCACCGGCGAGGTAGAAGAGGGCGCGCTGCCACCCGGGCTCGGGCAGCGGCATCCCGGCGCCGACGGCGGAGGCGACGAGCAGTTGCGTCCCGGCACCGGAGGCGACGGGCCCGACCGCGCTGACGGCTCCTGCGACGAGTCCCAGGCCGGTGAGCACGAGGGTGAGGACCACGGCCCCGGTGTGCTGGCCGGCGTACGTCCCGACGAGCAGCCCGACGGCCCCGGCGAGTGCGGGCACACCCAGCCGCTTCACGGAGGCCCGCCGGCTGCCGGGCCGGTCGTTGACACCGGCGAGCATGGCGCCGAGGGCGGCGACGACACCGGCCGACGCGCGGCCGGCGAGGACGGCGGCGAGCAGTAGGGGCCCGGCGGCGAGAGCCCCCCGGACGACGGCATTCCAGGGCATCGGCCCACGCTGGGCGCGCAGGGCGTGTGCGAGCCAGGGCGGCAGGGGCAGAGCGCGAACGGCGATGGGCGGGCGCGGGGGCACGGAGCTCCTGTCGGGTCGAGGGCGGGTGTGCCTTCGGGCGACGGTGGCCGGGCGGTGTGGGTACCACGGTAGGGCGCGTGCCGGGAGCGGATGGGACGTACAGGTTTCGGCGGTGTGAAAGGAGGGGCGGGGCCGCGTTCTTTATGAACGCAATCGTGAGGGCGGGGCTCCCGGGCCGCTGCGGGACAGGAGCGGGTCCGAGTGCGTAGTCGGCCCCCGGGCCCTGTAATGCCGCCCATGTGGGCACGCCGTCACGCTCGAGGACCAAGGTCAGTCGTGATGTCGCCGCGTCCTGCCTTTGGACCATTGCGCATCGAGCTGCGCGAGCTGGACTTGAACCAGCACTTCGACGTCCGGGGCCCGGGCCCGGTCGATCCGGCGATCGGCGGCGAATGCTGAGTCTGGAGCGAGAGTCTGAGATTGATCGCGGTCTGCCTCTGCCGAATTGGGCTACCGGCGGCGGGAAGTTGTGCCGCGGGGAGGATTCGAACCTCCACTGGAACCGCGCAGTCGCGACAAGCTTCAGCTTCAGCTTGCGCTCCTCGCGCACCCCGGCCGCCGTTCGTGGTGGCCGGGGAGTTCTGGAGGCTACCCGAACAGGTAGGGGTGCTTTTCGGTGGCCTCCGCCTTCACGTGGTTCCGGGGCACCTTCTTCGTACGCAGCGTCCGCACCGACTTGCCGATGCGGCGGCGTTCGGCCCGGTCGGGCCGGTTGACTTCGACGACATGGTGCCCGTGTGAGATCGCGGCGCGGGTGAAGCCGGCTCCGTAGGAGGAGGTGCCTTCCACGCCGATCGCGATCACGTGGCCGTGGGCGGTGAGGAAGGCCAGGGCCGCGGCGTATCCGGCGGTGGTGGTGGTGGTGAACTCGGCGTCCGCGAGGTGGCCGCCGTTGTCACTGATGACCGCGACGTGGAGGGTGTCGGCATGGGAGTCGACCCCGCCGAACACATCCTGGTGCGCTGTGTCCGGTGCCGCCGTCGATATGTTCCGCCCGGCCGGAGCCATGAGAACAGGTCCCCGCGGCCGGACAGAACAGCGGCAGGACAGCCCAGCAGGACGTCAGTCAGTACCCGACCCACGGCCACCGGAACCTGAGTATCAGCATCAATGTCAGTGCCGCGCGTTACCAATGAATCATGTCGTCACGGAGCGTGACGAAAGACGGAGTGACGGGGGCGCAGTCATGGCCGGATACGAGGAAGAGGGCAGCCGACGGCACGTGTCGCAGGCGGAGCTGCGGGAGGCGCTGCGATGTCCAGGGCAGGCGGTGCTGGAGCGGATCAGGACCGAGCCGATCGACGTACCGCGTCTGGACCCGGGGACGTTGGCGCTGCGGGCCGTGGAGCACCGGGCGCGGACGGAGAGGGAGCGGCGGCGGGCCGGTGGTGCGGTCACGGGAGCCGGAAGCAGCCCGCTGGCCCTCCTCGGCGGCGTCCCACCCGGCGCCTCGGGCAGTGCCCCGCCATCCGTCCCCGCCGACCGCTCCGCACTCGACCCCTGGAAGGTCGACTATCTCCGGAAGCGACTGCGCCACTACGACCAGCTCCTGGAGGGACTCCCCGGACAGGGGGGCGCTTCCGAGCGGGCGGAGGCCGTGGCTCTTCTGCGGCGGCGGATCTGCGCGGCCATCGCCGAGGCGTACCCGCCCCTTGCCCAGGAGTGCGAGAGGCAAGCACGTGGTCAAGGCGATGGTCGCACGCCGTGATGGGACGGGCCGGGCCGCGAGGCTCTACTCGTGGCCGGACGCCTGGATGAATTCGGATGCGGTCGCCGTGCCGAACCCGCATGATCGGCGGGTTGCGGTTCCACCGGCGCACGGCCGGTCCGGACCGCACCCGTTCTCCGGGAGTCTCATGCTGAAGCGCGTCACCGTTCCCGCCCTCTTTCCGCCACCTCACTACGCGCACGCGTCCCTCGTGGAGGCGGGAACCCGGCTCGCGTTCCTCGCCGGGTCCGTGCCGCTCGACGCCGAAGGGAAGCTCGTGGGCGAGGGCGATCCGGTGCGACAGGCCGAGCAGGTGCTCGCCAACCTCGACGAGCAGTTGCGCGCGGTCGGCAGCGACATGGCACATGTCGTGTCGACGGATGTCCATGTGGTGAGCAGCGAGCCCGCGGTGCTTTCCGCGGTCTGGGACGTGGTCGAGGCCTCGGGGCTCAGCACCGGGCCGCACTCGTCGACGCTCATCGGCGTGGCCTGCCTCGGGTACACCGGCCAACTGGTGGAGATCACGGCGACGGCCGTCGTTCCCGAGGGCCGTGAGGACGCCTAGCGCCCCACTCCCTCCTCTTCGGCAGTGGCTTCGCCCAGCCGCCCGCTCGACTCGTCGTCAGTCCCAGGGACACCAGTGACTCCGCGAGTTTCACCGCCGCCGCCACTCCGTCGACCACAGGCAGCCCCAGCTTCTCCGCCACCGTCCGCTGCAGTCCGGTCATCCCGGCGCAGCCCAGTACCAGGACCTCGGCGCCGGCCTGCCGGGCCCGTTCGGCCGCGGTCATGAAGGCCTCCTCGGTGCGGGCCGCATCCCCGAGGTCGAGGACGCCGAGGCCGGTGCCGACCACGGCCGCGCAGTTCTGCAGGACGCCCGCCGTGTACAGGCTGTCCTCGATCTGGCCGCGTGAGCGCTCCAACGTGGTCACCACCCCGTACCGCCGGCCCAGCAGACAGGCCAGATGTGCCGCCGCCTCGGTGATGTCGACGACCGGCACGTCCAGCATCTCCCGCGCGCCCTCGCGCCCGTGTTCCCCGAACCCGGCCATGACCACGGCCTCGTACGGGCCCTCGTAGGTGCGCAGCGCGTCGAGGACGGCGGCGGCCGAGAGGTAGCTGTCGAGCCAGCCCTCCGCGGACTCGGGCCCCCATGCCGGGGTCAGTCCGGTGACGGTGGTGCCCGGACCGGCGGCGGCCCGGGCACCTCGTACGATCTCCTCGGTCATCTCCTGCGTGGTGTTGCAGTTGGTGACGACGATCCGCACGCTCAGCCCTCCACGACGGCGGCTGCCGGAGCGGGCTCCGCCGCGCGCTCAAAGCGGCAGAGCACCGCGTACAGCGCGGCGGCCAGCGCGGTCCCGATGAACCAGGAGTAGGGGGCCACGGCGCTGAAGTCCTTGACCAGCGCGAGTACCGCCGCGACCGCCGCCGAGGGAAGGAACGCCCACAGCGCCTTGGGGTTGACTCCCTTGCGGTAGTAGTAGCGCGATCCGGGCTCGGCGCTGAAGAGCTCGTCGACGTCGATGCGGCCACGCTTGACCCAGTAGTAGTCGAGCATGATCACGCCGAACAGCGGGCCCAGGAAGGCGCCGAGGCCACCGAGGAAGTAGTTGACGACGGTGGGGTTCGAGAAGAGGTTCCAGGGGGTGACGACCAGCGCGGCGACCGTGCTGATCATGCCGCCGACCTTGAAGCTGATCTTCTGCGGCCAGACGTTGGCGAGGTCGTAGGCGGGTGACACGAAGTTGGCGACGATGTTGACGCCCATGGTGGCGACGGCGAAGGTGAACGCGGCCAGCACCAGGACCCAGGTGTTGCCGACCTTGGCGACGAGCAGTGCGGGGTCGGTGATGGCCTCGCCGAACACCTCGATCGAGCCGGCGGTGACGATGACCGACACGATCACGAAGGCGGTCGAGTTGATCGGCAGGCCCCAGAAGTTGCCGCGCTTGACGGTCCGGTAGCCGGGTGCGAAGCGGGAGAAGTCACAGAAGTTGAGCATCAGGGTGCCGTAGGTGGCGAGGACGAGCCCGATGGCGCCGAACCACTGCCGCCACTGCTCGCCGGTGGAGACCGGGTGCGGAGTCGAGGTGAGCGAGATGGTCCAGTCGGCCTTGGCGAGGATCCACACGGCGAGGGTGATCATCACGAGCCAGATGGCGGGGCCGCAGAAGTCCTGGAACTTCCGTACCGACTCCATGCCCTGACTGATGATCAGCGCCTGGATGAGCCACAGCGCCGCGAACGACGTCCAGCCCAGCGCGTCCAGACCGAGGAACGAGTGGTGGGTCCACGACTTCAGCCCCGGCCAGGCCGCGAGCAGCATGACGTTGACGGCGACGGAGGCGAGGTAGGTCTGGATGCCGTACCACATGATGGCGATCACGGCCCTGATCAGAGCGGGGATGTTGGCGCCCCACACACCGAAGCTGATCCGGCTGACGACCGGGAAGGGGACCCCGTGCCGCTGGCCGATCTTCCCCATCAGGTTCATTCCAAGATAGATGAGCACGAAGCCGACGAGCAGAGACGTGAAGATCTGCCAGACGTTCATGCCGAGGACCAGCAGACCCGCGGCGAAGGTGTAGTTGCCGAGGTTGTGGACGTCGGACATCCACATGGCGAACAGGTCGAAGACCTTCCACTTGCGCTCGGTGGCGGGCGCAAGGTCTTCGTTGGTCAGGCGAGGATCGGGGACGAACGCTGGGGCGCCGGTGGCTTCGGCGCGGTCGGCGAGGGACACAGGGCCTCCATGGACGAGGGGACGGAGGAGGACGGCTTGCCGGGCGTTTGGTATACCAAACTGCTGACATGGTCCCGCCGTCAAGCGTCCCGACCGATGTCCGTGCCGTTACGGCTCCGTAAAAGCCCCCTCGTGTCGGCGAAGATGAGCCCATGACGAAGATCGAGCCCCTGGGCGCGGTGCGCGAGCGCGTCCTGGCGGCGCTGCGGCAGGAGATCATCGCGGGCCGGCTGCGCCCCGGCGACCGCCTGGTCGAGCGCGAGCTGGCCGAGCGCTTCGGGGTCTCCCGTGTCCCGGTCCGCGAGGCGATCCGCGCGCTGGTCGCCGAGGGGTTCGTCCTCTTCGAGACACCGCGCAGGACGGTCGTGCGCCGGCTGACTCCGACGGACGTCAAGGAACTCTTCGAACTGCGCGAGGCCCTGGAGGTCTACGCCGCCGGGCTCGCCTCGGTCCGGGCGACCGCGAAGAGCCTGGCGGAACTGGCGGAACTGCTGAACCAGGCGGCGGCCGCGACCGCCGCCGGGGACGCCGAGACGATCACCGACGTCAACACCCGCTTCCACGACCGGATCCTGGCCATGGCGGGCAACAGTCTGCTCATCTCCGTCATGGAGCCGGTCGATGGCCGACTGCGCTGGCTCACCCGCCAGAACGAGGAATGGCCGCAACTCCTCACCGAACACCGGGACTTGTACGAGGCGATCGCCTCCGGCGACCCGGATCGCGCCCGGGCGCACGCCCTCGCGCACGTCCAGGCCAACTATCGCTCGACGGTGCGGCACCTGTTCGGGGAGACCGGCGTGGAACAGCGGCGCCCGGAGTGAAGCGTCAACCGGCTGTCAACACGTTTCCGACCTTTCCGACACCAACGGGCGAGGGAACATGGTCGGCAGACGGGGCTGTTGAGCGGAGCGGCGATCGCCGGCGTGGGCGCGATGACCGGCGTCAGCGCGGTGACCGGCTACGCCGCCGATGCCTCCGGCGAGCTCGCGCGCTACCGGTGGAGCGTCGACACGGGGTCGGCGAAGACGTACACGGTCGCCCAGCGGCCGATTGCGGGGCTCGCGTCGTCCGAGCCCACGCTCACGTCGCCCGAGCCGCGTCCGGGGAGGACGCCGCTCGGTGGCGGTGTACGTGCCCGTCGCCGCCACCAGGGCCCTGGTCCCCATCGCGCGCCCGATGCCGTCCACCGCGATCAGCTCGAAGCCGCGCGAGGCGTGATGGAGCCACCACACCGTGGCCCCCTCACCCCGGTCTACCGCTCGGTCGGCAGCCCCGCCGCCTCCGCCGCCGTGCGCAGCACGGCCCGCAGCATCTCGGGGGTGAGCCGTCCCGTGAAGGTGTTGCGCTGGCTGACGTGGAAGCAGCCGAAGAGCTCCAGTCCGTCCAGCGAGACCCGGGCCCCATGCCCGAAGACGGGCCGGGGCCGTGGCACCGGCCGGCCCGCCTCCGCGAGAGCGCTCAGAGTGGACTGCCAGCCGAAGGCGCCGAGCGCGACCACGGAGCGCAGCGACGGGCGCAGCAGTCGCAGCTCCTGGACGAGCCACGGCCTGCAGGTGTCCCGTTCCTCAGGCGTCGGCTTGTTGCCGGGCGGGGCACAGTGCACCGGTGAGGTGACGCGCACGCCGTACAGCTCCAGACCGTCGTCGGCGGACACCGACGTGGGCTGCGACGCCAGCCCCACCGCGTGCAGTGCCGCGTACAGCACGTCTCCGGACCGGTCCCCGGTGAACATCCGCCCGGTCCGGTTCCCGCCATGGGCCGCGGGCGCGAGACCGACCACGAGCAACCTGGCGTCCGGCGGTCCGAAGCCCGGTACCGGCCGTCCCCAGTACGTCCAGTCGGCGAACGCGGCACGCTTGGTACGAGCCACCTCCTCCCGCCACGCGACCAGGCGCGGGCAGGCACGGCAGCCCGTGATCCGCTCGTCCAGCCCGGCGAGACTGCTGCTGTCCATGCCTCCACCGTAGGGCCGGGCGGGGGCGGCCCCGAGCCGGGGCTGCCTACGGCCGCCGTGTGGAAAAGCCGTCCGGTCCACCCAGCTCAGGGGACTAAGGTCGGGAACATGGCTTCTGCAGGTGCGGACGACGACAGGCCGGGCGGGACCGACACGACCCGTGCGGCTGACACGGGCCAGGAATCCGGGACGAGCCGGGAATCCGGGACGAGCCGGGCCCCCGAGGCGGACGGCCGGAACCCCGGCGCGGCGGAGGAGGGCCGGGCGGCCGACTCCTCGGGCCCCACCGACCCGAAGGCCGTGGGCACGAAGAAAGCCGACGCGGAGGCCGCCGCCGAGGCGGCCGGTCCGTCGAGCGGAGAGAGCGTGCGCATCGACAGCTGGATCTGGTCCGTGCGGCTCGTCAAGACCCGCTCGATCGGTGCCACCGCCTGCCGGGGCGGTCATGTGCGGGTGAACGGCGAGCGTGTGAAGCCCGCGTACGCGGTCCGCGTCGGCGACGAGGTGCGTCTGCGGCACGAGGGCCGGGAGCGGGTCGTCATCGTGAAGCGTCTGATCCGCAAGCGGGTCGGGGCCCCGGTGGCCGTCCAGTGCTACATCGACAACAGCCCGCCCCCGCCGCCGCGCGAGGCCATGGCTCCGGCCGGCATCCGCGACCGCGGCGCCGGTCGCCCCACCAAGCGCGACCGCCGTGAGATGGAACGCCTCCGCGGCTTGAAAGCGGCACCGGGCGGTGGCTTCGCGGACGCCTACGGGGCTCAGGACCGGTCGGGGAGCCAGCGGCGGTCCGGAGGTCGGAGCCGGCCGGGTGGCCGGGGCGGCTCCGAAGGGCTCTGAGGGCTCTGAGGACGGGACAGGACGGGACGGATCTGATCCGTCCCGTCCCCGACGCCCTCGGTTTCGTGTGCGGGGTGGTCATGCCCGGCGGTGTACCAGGCGCATCAGGTCTGCCGTGCGGTGGCGGCGGGCCCAGGCGATCAGGAGCAGCGGGACCATGAGGATCAGCGGGGTCGCCGCGTACTGACCCTCGAAGACGGTGAGCTGGACGATGAACGCGCCCACCATCAGCCCGGACAGCGCCACCGCCGCGACCGACGACAACACCGGGATCAGCAGCGCGACCGCTCCGGCCAGTTCGAGTGCGCCGATGATGTACATCCCCGTGCTCCCCCAGCCGATCTTGTCGAACGGCTCGGCGGCCGACGGGTCGGCGATCAGCTTGGGCAGCGCGCTCGCGATCCCGTAGAAGAGCGCGAGCGCGATCTGCAGAGCGCGCAGGGAGATCTCGGCGCGACGGCTCCGGCTGTACCCGCGACCCACAGAGGTGGTGGCGGCGTGGGTGGCGGAAGCGGTGGTCTCGGACATGGGGTCCTCCTCGGGGAAACGGATCAGCGGTGCTTCACAGAGGTAGACCCGCCCCGGTCCCCCAACTCATCGCCTCCCGGCCGGACCCTTCACAGGCACGCGACCCGGTGCCGCTGCGTTCACCGGGCCCGCCGCCCTCCCGGCTGCCGCTCCGCCCACCCCCTCTGCTCCGTCCGCACCGCCCTCACCCACACCCGGTCCTCCGTCAGATAGCGGTCCACCCTCAGCTGTGCCTCCCCCAGCGCCTCCTCGAACTGTTCCTCGCTCAGCGGCCGGGTCAGGAACGTCTGTGTCCAGGTCGCGTCGGAGAACTCGTACTCCGCGCGTACCGAGTTGACCCCGTCCCCGACCGGCTGCGAGGACACGATCCGTACGGTGAAGCCTCCCGGGTCGACCCGCTCGCGTGGCACGTCCGAGTGGTAGTCCTCACCCTCGCGCTGGATCAGCACGCACCCGTCGTCGGCCACATGCCGCGCGCAAGCCCTCAGCAGTCCTCGCCGCACCTCCACGTCCCCCGCGTGCACGAGGAACGATGCCAGCATCACCACGTCGAACGTGTCGTCCAAAGCGAGGGCCTCGATCGGGCTGCATATCGTGCGCGCGCCGCGCACACGCTCCAGCATCTCCGGCGACTCGTCCACCGCCGTGACCGTGAAACCGCGCTCCAGCAGCGGATGGGTCATCCGCCCCACACCACTGCCCAGTTCCAGAATGTGCGCGCCCGCGGGCACCGCCGCGGCGATGATGTCCGGCTCGTCCCCGACGGGCAGTCGCGAGTACAACTCGACCGCGCAGCCGTCGGGTGTGATCGCGCCGGGGCCCGTGCCCTGGTAACCGTCCCGCATTTTCACCCTCATGCCCGTCCAACGGACCGCCTTCCGCGCCCCGTTCCCCCTCCCCCATCACCCGATGGGGTGAACGTTCGACGGCGGAACATCTGCACGGGGATCTGTCAGAGAACGAACCAGCCATGCCCTCCGTACCAATGCCCGCCGGCCCGCAGATGGTCCCCCACCGCCCGCTCGACACTGCTCCGCCGTGGCAGCCCTTCCACCGGCAGTTCGGGGTCGCCGAAGACGAAGCCGACCGGCACGCCGTCGTCCGGCGTCGTCTCCTGGTACGCGAGCTCGAAGCGGTCCTGGAAGCGGATGATGTTGGAGTCGGCCGGCAGATAACGCTTGAGCTGCGGATCCAGCAGCCAGGAGTGGCACAGGGCGATCTCGTGGCGCTCGTCGGGGTAGTGCTCGGCGAAGAAGTCACGGGCCAGCGCGAGGGACCGCTCGCAGGCGGACGGCGACAGCGGGCCGTGGAAGTCGGGTATGTGCAGGCTCAGACAGGGGTCGCCGGGGCCCAGCCCCCGGCCCGCCGCCGCGACGGCCCGCCCCGTGCGCTGCCCCAGCCGCGCGCGCTGGAACTGCAGCCGCCCCAGCTGGAACAGCTCCCCGTGAAAGTGCAGCGCCAGCCACCACGGGAACAGCAGCCCGCCCGTGCCGCGCCGCCGCCGGTGCACGGCCATGTGCCGGCCGAGGTCGGCCAGCGTGCGGCGGGTGACCTCCTCCGGGACACCGCGCTCCCGGTGGTAGGCGCGCACGTGAGGAAGCGCGGCGACGAAGACGTACAGGTGGAAGAACCGACCGAGCGCCCCTGCCGAGTCGGGGAACGACGGCGGTTCCCAGCCCTTGCCTATCTCCCCCATGTCCCGAACGAAACGGGCGACGCACCGCGTCAGCAGCGTCATCGCCTCGGTGTCCTGCGCCAACCGGACGCGCAGCGCGACGAGGTCGTTGATGTCCTGGTGGGGTACGGAAAGGTCGAGCAGGACGTCGGGCAGCTCGTCCGCGTCGGGCAGGGCCGCCTCTACGGGCGCGTCGCCCTCGCTCGCGAGGTCCTTCAGCCATTCGGCGAGCCTCGCGTCCGCCCGCAATGCCTTCAGCACCGTCGCCTCCCCCAGGGACCCGCCCCGCGCCTTCCGCGGCCTTCCGGATCCGGTCGCCGCTCCATGGTGAACGTGCACCTCGAAGGGTACTTGTCCGGATAGGAGTGGTGATCTGGATGCGTACGGGCAGTGAACCAACGACAGCGCGCAGTGCCCTGCGGGCACGCTTCTGGCTGAGCGTCTGGGGCCTGATATGGGCCACCTTCGGAACGGTCGTCTTCGCCCTCGTCGGACTCCCAGGCTGGGCGGTCGCATGTGGCGTGCTGTGGCTTGTGGTGGCCGTCGACATGGCCTTGATCCTGCGGCATCTGCACCAGGGTCCCCACTGGCAGCCGGGCCGCGAGGTCCCGCCGTATCCGCCACCGGAAGACCGTCGCCGGTGACCCCGCCGCGGGGCCTGGGCCGCCCTCTGAGCTGTCGCTGCCACGCGCCGGGCGCGGCGCGGCCGCGCGCCTACGAGTCGAAACGCGCCGCCTTCAGGTACTGAGGGTTCGGATCCAGCGCGGCCGCCAACCGAAAGTGACGCTTCGCCTGCTCGGGCCGCGCCAGGCGCTCGTACGTGCGGGCGAGTGCGAAGTGCGCGAACGCGTTGTCCGGCTCGCGCTCCAGCACGATGCCGAACTCCAGCTCGGCGGGCCGAAGTTGCGCGGCGGCGAAGAACGCACGCGCGCGCAGCAGCCGCGCCGCCGTGTTCTCGGGGTGGGCGGCGATCACCGCGTCGAGCAGCTTCACCGCGCCCCGTGGGTCCCGCGCGGCGAGCAGTTGCTCGGCGGCGCGGAAGTCGATCACATGCGTCTCCGGAGTACGTCCGGTCGGATCGCTGGTCTCGGGCACGGCAGAGTCCTTCCCTTGCTGGAGGAATTCAACGCCCCCGGGGGCAAGCGCTATTCCTGTGGGCGCTGTGCCCTGCGCACGAGATCCGCCCATACGTCCCTTACGCTCCGCTCCAGCTGCTCCAGCGGCACGTCGTTGTCGATGACGATGTCCGCGATCTCCAGGCGCTTCTCGCGTGTCGCCTGGGCGGCCATGCGCGCGCGTGCGTCCTCCTCGGTCATGCCGCGCAGGCGGACGAGCCGATCGAGCTGGGTGGCGGGGCTCGCGTCGACGACGATCACCACGTCGTAGAGCGGGGCGAGCCCGTTTTCGGCGAGGAGCGGGACGTCATGGACGACCACGGCGTCGCCGGGTGAGGCGCTCTCCAGTTCGCGGGAGCGTGCGCCCACCAAGGGGTGCACGATCGAGTTCAGGACGGCGAGCTTCTCCGGGTCGGCGAAGACGATGGAGCCCAGCTTGGGCCGGTCCAGTCCGCCGTCCGGCGCGAGGACCTCTGCCCCGAAGGCTTCGACGACCGCGGCCAGCCCGGTCGTTCCGGGTGCGACGACCTCGCGCGCGATACGGTCCGCGTCGATCAGCACGGCCCCGCACTCCACGAGCAGCCGCGACACCTCGCTCTTGCCGGCACCGATACCGCCGGTCAGGCCCACCTTCAGCATGACGGGAAGCCTACGGCCTGCCACCGACGGTCCCGGTGACAGGCCCCTGCGGTCAGCCGTCGCCCTCGCGCTCGGCCAGGAAACGCTCGAATTCCTGCCCGATCTCGTCCGCGGACGGGATCTCGACGGGCTCGGCGAGCATGTTGCCGCGCGTCTCGGCACCCGCGGCGGCGTCGTACTGGTGCTCGAGGCCCTGCACGAGCGCGACCAGTTCCTCGTCGCCCTCCTGGATCTGCCGGTCGATCTCCGTCTGCGTGCGGTACGCGTCCGTGCGCAGGGAGTGGGCGACGCTCGGCAGAACGAGTCCCGTCGCGGCCGTGATGGCCTCCAGGACGGTCAGAGCCGCGTCCGGATACGGGGAGCGGGCGATGTAGTGCGGCACGTGCGCCGCGACGCCCAGGACGTCGTGCCCGGCTTCCATGAGCCGGTACTCGACCAGGGACTCGGCGCTGCCGGGGACCTGGGCCTCCTCGAAGAGGCTGCCGTGGCCCGGCACCAGGTCGTTGCGGTTGCCGTGCGGGGTGACGCCCACCGGCCGGGTGTGCGGCACGCCCATGGGGATGCCGTGGAAGTTCACGGACAGACGGACGCCGAGCCGCTCCACGATCTGCCGGACGGCCGCGGCGAAGCGCTCCCACTCCACATCCGGCTCCGGGCCGGACAGCAGCAGGAAGGGCGCCCCGGTGGCGTCCTGGACGAGGCGCACGTCGATCGTGGGCTCCTCGTAGTCCGTCCAGCGGTCACGCTTGAAGGTGAGCAGCGGGCGCCGCGCGCGGTAGTCCACGAGCCGGTCGTGGTCGAAGCGGGCCACGACCTGGTGGGGCAGTGAGTCGAGAAGCCGGTCGACGATCTGGTCGCCGGTCTCCCCCGCGTCGATGTAGCCGTCGAAGTGGTAGAGCATGACCAGTCCGGCCGACTCCTGGGCAAGCGCCATGTCGACGACGGCCAGGCCCTTCGGCTCCCATGCGTACAAACCCTGCGGATCAAGCACTGTAGACCGCTCCTCCTCGTGTTCGTACTCCACAACGCGGGGCGGGACACGGTCATTCCCGACCGTGCCCCGCGACCACGACACTCAGTCACTGCTCAGGACTCTCCTGCACCCTAAGACCCCGGATGACCTACGAGGAGAGCACGCGCGCGTGGAGCGCGGTGACCGCCCTGCGGGCGGACGTGAACGCCCCGTGCTGCCAGGCGTCGGTGTAGCTGAGCCAGTCGCCGGCGAAGTAGACGCGGCCGGTGGGCTCGTTCAGGGGCTTGTAGCGGGCGTCGTCGGGGCCGCCCGGTGTGTCGTGCCAGGCGGCCTCCAAGTGGGGCGTCTGGCGCCAGTGGTGGGAGAAGGAGGAGGCGAGTTCGGTCCGGTACTTGTCCCCGTAGATCTTCACGCCCGCGGCCACCGCCCGCTGCTCGCGCTCCTTGGGCGTGAGCTTGGCGTAGGAGTCCGCGTCGCCGCCGTAGTTGTAGTAGCCGATCAGCACGCCTCGTTCGCCCTGGAAGCCGTACGAGGGGTGCCAGATGTGGGTGACGTCCTGATCGGTCTCGGTGATGCCGCCGTAGATGCCGTGGTCGAGCTCCCACCAGCGGGACCTGTACTCCAGGCCGATCTTGGCGGCCGAGGACGGGGTGATGGCCTCCAGCGCGGTCTGAACGCCGGAGCCCAGGTTGTGCGGGACCTTGGCGAGGATGTTGGGCGGCATCGCGGCGACGCAGTAGTCGGCCTCGACGACCTTCGTGCGGCCGCCCTCGGTGTAGGTGACGGAGACGCCGCTCCCCTTGTCGGTGATCTTCGAGACGACGGCGCCCGTACGGATCCGGTGGGCGCCGATCGCCCGGGTGAGCGCCTTGGGTATCTGGTCCATGCCGCCGACCGGCTGGAACATCAGCATGGCCTGGTCGAAGCCGAACTCGAAGGAGAAGTAGCGGCCGACGCCGCTGGCGAAGACCTCGGAGGCGGTGGGTATGTCGCCGAGAAGCACACCGGGGGTGCCGGCGGCGGCCGGAACGACCGAATAGCCGCGCCGTTCGCCGCCGTCGTAGGTCAGTTTGTCGCCCAACTCCCCCCAGTCCTTCAGGAACTCGACAAGCATCTCCTGGTCGGAGGCGGTCAACTCCTTGTCCAGGGCCCCCTTGTCGGTCGCCTTGGCGAGCAGCTCGGAGACATAGCCGTACACGTCGGCCTTGGCGGTCCGGTACCGCTCGGGCTTCGTCATCCCGGACTTCTCGTTGAAGAGGTACGCGTCGGCGTTGACGTTGGTGAACACCTCGATGGGAACGCCGAGTTCCCGACAGTAGTCGAGGGTGACCATCCACTGGGGGATGCGGGCGGGACCGGCGTTCATGTACTGGCCTTCGCCGAAGTGAGCGGTCTGCTTGTTGCCGTTGAGGTCGGTGGTCGAATCGCCGCCGCGGACGGTGAAGTTGCGGCCGCCGGTGCGGTCTCTGGCCTCCAGGACCGTACAGTCGTAGCCCGCCTTGCCGAGTTCGTAGGCGGTGGCGAGTCCGGCGATGCCGCCGCCGACGATGACGACTTTCGCGGCGGCACGTCCGGTGAGGGTGAAGTCGCTCGGCTTGAGGGCGCGGAACTGCTGGTCGCGCTGGGCCGCCTCGGCGGTGGGGGCGAGGCCGAGGGCGCCCATGGTGGCGAACATCGCGCCGGCGCCACCGGTGAGACCGACATTCCGCAAGAACGATCGCCGACTCGTACCCGGCAGGCTGTGAGGCTGTGCCATGTGGTGAGCTCCCCTTTCGATCTTGAACGACCGGGGAAGCGTGTCAATGGCCGGTTACGGTCCCACTGGTGTTCGTGTATCCCGCACGTTGCTGCGCGCGCACACGTTCAACGGGCTGCACATAGCGGGGCCGCCACCGCAGACCCGGAGCAGCGGACGACGCACCGAGGGCCCGCACCCCAGTGGGGTGCGGGCCCTCGGTTATGGGCTAAGCCTCAGCGGTGAGCGTCAGCTCTGGCCGCCGGCCAGCTTCTCGCGCAGGGCAGCCAGCGCCTCGTCCGAGGCGAGCGCACCGGAGGTGTCGCCGCCCTCGGAGGAGTACGAACCGCCGGTCGCGGCCGGAGCGGCGGCCTCGCCACCCTCGGCAGCGGCGGCAGCGTCGGCCTCGCGGGACTTGATGACCTGCTGCTGGTGCTGCTCGAAGCGCTGCTGCGCCTCGGCGTACTGGCGCTCCCACTCCTCGCGCTGCTTCTCGTAGCCCTCGAGCCAGTCGTTGGTCTCGGGGTCGAAGCCCTCGGGGTAGATGTAGTTGCCCTGGTCGTCGTAGGACGCAGCCATGCCGTACAGGGTCGGGTCGAACTCGACCGAGGCCGGGTCGGCACCGAAGGACTCATTGGCCTGCTTCAGCGAGAGGCTGATGCGACGGCGCTCGAGGTCGATGTCGATGACCTTGACGAAGATCTCGTCGTTGACCTGGACGACCTGCTCCGGGATCTCCACGTGGCGCTCGGCCAGCTCGGAGATGTGGACCAGACCCTCGATGCCCTCGTCCACGCGGACGAACGCACCGAACGGAACCAGCTTCGTGACCTTGCCGGGCACGACCTGGCCGATCTGGTGGGTGCGGGCGAACTGCTGCCACGGGTCTTCCTGGGTCGCCTTCAGCGACAGGGAGACGCGCTCGCGGTCCATGTCGACGTCGAGGACCTCGACGGTGACCTCCTGGCCGACCTCGACGACCTCGGACGGGTGGTCGATGTGCTTCCAGGACAGCTCGGAGACGTGGACCAGACCGTCGACGCCACCCAGGTCCACGAAGGCACCGAAGTTGACGATCGAGGAGACCACACCGGAACGGACCTGACCCTTCTGCAGGGTCGTGAGGAACGTCTGGCGGACCTCGGACTGGGTCTGCTCGAGCCAGGCGCGGCGGGACAGAACCACGTTGTTGCGGTTCTTGTCCAGCTCGATGATCTTCGCCTCGAGCTCCTTGCCGACGTACGGCTGGAGGTCTCGGACGCGGCGCATCTCGACAAGAGAGGCCGGGAGGAAGCCGCGGAGGCCGATGTCGAGGATGAGACCACCCTTGACGACCTCGATGACGGTACCGGTGACGATGCCGTCCTCTTCCTTGATCTTCTCGATGGTGCCCCAGGCACGCTCGTACTGTGCGCGCTTCTTCGAGAGGATCAGGCGGCCTTCCTTGTCCTCCTTCTGGAGGACAAGGGCCTCGATCTCGTCGCCGACGGCAACGACCTCGTTCGGGTCGACGTCGTGCTTGATCGAGAGTTCGCGGCTCGGGATGACACCTTCGGTCTTGTAACCGATGTCGAGCAGGACCTCGTCCCGGTCGACCTTCACGATGACGCCGTCGACGATGTCGCCGTCGTTGAAGTACTTGATCGTCTCGTCGATCGCCGCGAGGAAGGCTTCCTCGTTACCGATGTCGTTGACCGCTACCTGCGGGGTGGTGGCGGTGGTCTCGGTGCTGCTCGTCATGTGGGAAAGGGCTCCGGTACGGACATTGAAGTCGTAGGTACTGCTTACGCCGGGAGCCCGTTTCGCTCTGTAGAAGCCGGACAGCCAAGGAAGCGCCACCTTTGGACACCAGGTGTCCGATGGCGCCTCGAGAACCGAGGGGACATACAACAGATGCGAGCGCAGCCTGCTACGTCTGAGGTGCGCAGGCCCGCAGCGCAACTTGTAGCATACGGGGGCAGCCGGACAGGGTCAATGCGCGAAGCCGCACACCCGGGGCGGATCACCGCATTCCTGGCACAAGACGCCATGCGACGCCCCGCACATCGGGCAACGCCACGGGGCACGGAAGCCCAGGACACCTCTTCCGTGACACCGCCGAGGCGGGTTGGACGGAAGAGTACGACGAGGGAGCCGATCATCCAAGAGCCCGAACAGTTCGAGCCTGAGGCCACCCGGCGTACGGCGGGGGCCACGGAGAGTTCCAGGGCCAATCGGGGCTGGTGGGACCGGAACGCGGACGAGTACCAGATCGAGCACGGCACGTTCCTCGGCGACGACCGCTTCGTATGGGGCCCCGAGGGCCTCGACGAGGTGGAGGCCGAGCTGCTCGGCCCGGCGGAGGACCTCAAGGGCAAGGACGTCCTGGAGATCGGGGCCGGGGCGGCGCAGTGCTCGCGCTGGCTGGCCGGCCAGGGCGCGCGTCCGGTGGCCCTCGATCTGTCCCACCGCCAGCTCCAGCACGCCCTCCGCATCGGCGGGGCCTTCCCCCTCGTCCAGGCCGACGCGGCCGCCTTGCCCTTCCCGGACGCGTCCTTCGACCTGGCGTGCTCCGCCTACGGGGCGCTGCCGTTCGTCGCGGACCCGGTCCTGGTCCTGCGCGAGGTGCACCGGGTGCTGCGTCCCGGCGGCCGTTTCGTCTTCTCGGTGACGCACCCGATCCGCTGGGCGTTCCCGGACGAGCCGGGGCCCGAGGGTCTGTCGGTGTCGGCCTCGTACTTCGACCGCACTCCGTACGTGGAGCAGGACGAGCGGGGCCGGGCGGTGTATGTCGAGCACCATCGGACGCTCGGCGACCGGGTCCGGGACATCGCGGCCTCCGGTTTCCGGCTCGTCGATCTGGTCGAGCCGGAGTGGCCGGCCTGGAACACGACGGAGTGGGGCGGGTGGTCACCCCTGCGCGGCAGCCTGATACCGGGGACGGCGATATTCGTGTGCGACCGGGGCTGAGGGGGCGGTTCCGGCCAATCCGCGGCGATGGCGGCCCCACGCGTATGGCCGGGGTACGGGCAGGGCACAAACGACTGGTCGGCAAGTCGTCCCTCAGGGCTGCGCTGCGCAGTACGGGGCGTTCGGGGGTGGGCGCATGCACATCTGCCCGGTCTGCGAGCAGAGTGACAGGACCACGAAGCTCAGCGCCCACTGGAGGACGCTGCCGCCCGAGGGGCGGGCCCAGGCACCACACCTCGCACGTCCCTCGCTGCACGACGAGCGCTGGACGGCGCCGCTCGGACTGCTGACCCTGGGCTGCGCACTGCTCGTCTCCGAGGCGTGGCTGGGGTTCGTCGGGGTGGCCGGCGGGGGCCTGTGGTTCGTGTCGCTGCGTGACAAGGTGGCCCAGACGGCGAGGCAGCGGGCCGACTGGCACAGGAAGCTCTTCTGCCGCCGGTGCCACCACGCTTTTCTGCCCTGACGGTGCCGCCTGGAACACTGGTGCGGTGATCCGCCACGACGCCCTCGACCGCCTCCCCGTCCGTTCCGCCGTCCCCGCTCTTCGCGGCGCGCTGGACGAACAAGGTGTCGCGGTGCTGTGCGCGCCGCCCGGTACCGGCAAGACGACGCTCGTGCCGCTGGTCCTCGCCGGACTGGTCGGCGAGGGCCCGCCACGCCGTGTGGTGGTCGCCGAGCCTCGGCGGATCGCCGCTCGGGCCGCGGCCCGGCGGATGGCGTGGCTGCTCGGGGAGAAGCCCGGGGAGAGCGTCGGCCACACCGTGCGCGGCGAACGGGTGATGGGACGGCACGCGCGCGTGGAGGTCGTCACGACCGGTGTACTGCTCCAGCGGCTGCAGCGGGACCAGGAGCTTGCGGGCGTGGACATGGTCGTGCTCGACGAGTGCCACGAACGGCACCTGGACGCCGACACGGCCGCCGCCTTCCTGTTGGACGTACGGGAGGCCCTGCGGCCCGGGCTGCGGCTGGTGGCGGCGTCCGCGACGACGGACGCGGAGGGCTGGGCGCGGCTGCTGGGCGGTGCTCCTGTGGTCGAGGCGGAGGGGGTGTCGTACCCCGTCGAGGTGGTCTGGGCGCCTCCCCCGGCGCGTCCCGTAAGGCCGCCGCACGGGATGCGTGTGGACCCGGCGCTGCTGAACCATGTGGCGTCGGTGGTGCGCCGGGCGCTCGCCGAGTGCGAGGGCGACGTGCTGTGCTTTCTGCCCGGCGTGGGGGAGATCGCGCGCGTGGCGGGCCAGCTGGGCGACCTGCGCGATGTCGAGGTGCTCCAGGTGCACGGGCGGGCGCCGGCGGCCGTCCAGGACGCGGTGCTCTCCCCTGGCGCCGGACGGCGGGTGGTGCTGGCGACGTCCGTCGCGGAGTCCTCGCTGACCGTGCCCGGGGTACGGGTGGTGGTCGACTCCGGTCTCGCGCGGGAGCCGCGGGTGGACCATGCGCGCGGGTTGAGCGCCCTGACGACGGTACGGGCCTCGCAGGCCGCGGGCCGGCAGCGCGCAGGCCGGGCGGGGCGCGAGGCCCCGGGCCGGGCATATCGCTGCTGGTCCGAGATGGAGGACACGCGGCTGCCCCGCTTCCCCACGCCGGAGATCAGACTGGCCGACCTGACGGCGTTCGCCTTGCAGGCGGCGTGCTGGGGCGACCCTGACGCGTCCGGGCTGGCACTCCTGGATGCACCGCCGGGCGGGGCCATGGCGGCTGCGCGGACGGTACTGACGGCGATCGGCGCGGTGGACGCGGCGGGGCGGGCCACGGAACGGGGCGTTCGGATGTCCCGGCTGGGTCTGCATCCGCGGCTGGCCCGGGCGTTGCTGGACGCGGCCCCGGAGATCGGCGTGGACCGGGCCTCCGAGGTGGTCGCCCTGCTCAGCGAGGAGCCGCCGCGGGAGTACGGGGACGACCTGGCGGCCTCGTGGCGGGCGGCCCGGCGCGGGGGCGACGCGTACGCGGCCCGCTGGCGCGACGAGGCGCGCCGGCTGCGGGCCGCGGCGGGCGACGTTTCCGACGTTCCTCCCCGGAGTGGCCTTGCCTCCGGATCCCAGGCCGTTGCCTCCGGCCTCGAAGCTGTTGCCTCCGACCTCCACGGCCCCTCCTCGGGCGCTCACGGCGCGGCGCGGGGGCAGGACGATCATGTGGTGGGACTCGTGGCAGCTCTCGCCTTTCCCGAGCGGCTCGCGCGGGCCGATGCCGGTTCGTATCTGATGGTGAACGGCACCCGCGCCGAACCGGCGGACGGCTCGCGTCTGCGCGGAGCCCCGTGGCTCGCCGTCGCCGTCGCCGACCGGCCCGTCGGGTCGGGGCACGCGCGCGTGAGGCTCGCCGCCGTGGTCGACCAGGATGTGGCGCGACGGGCCGCCGCCGCTCTGCACTCCGAAGGCGACGAGGTGCACTGGGCCGACGGGGACGTGGTCGCCAGGAGCGTCGAGCGGCTCGGGGCCGTCGAGCTGACCGTGCGGCCGCTGAGGGAGCCTGCCTCCGTCCTCGTCCGCGAAGCACTTCTGGAAGGGCTGCGGGCGGAGGGCTTCGAGCTGCTGCGCTGGTCTCCGGAGGCCCGCCTTCTGCGGCAGCGGCTTGCCTTTCTGCGACGGCACCTGGGTGAGCCCTGGCCGGACGTCACCGACGACGCGCTTCACGCGCGTGTGGACGAGTGGCTCGAGCCCGAGCTGAGCCGCGCCCGGCGGCGAGCCGGCCTCGCGCGGATCGACGCCGGACAGGCCCTCGCCCGGCTGCTGCCCTGGTCCACCGGGGATGCCACCCGGTTCGACGAGCTCGCCCCCGAGCGGATCACGGTGCCCAGTGGGTCCAGAATCCGGATCGACTACGCGGACCCCGAGCGGCCCGTCCTGGCCGTCAAAGTGCAGGAGATGTTCGGGCTGCAGGAGTCACCGGAGATCGCGGGTGTCCCGGTTCTCGTGCATCTGCTCTCCCCCGCGGGGCGCCCCGCCGCCGTCACCGCCGACCTCGCGTCCTTCTGGCGGGACGGCTACCGGGCCGTACGGGCGGAGCTGCGGGGCCGCTACCCCAAGCACCCCTGGCCCGAGGACCCGGCGGGTGCGGAGCCGACCCGGCACACGAACGCGCGGCTCAGGCGGTGACCGGCTCCGGTTCCACGGCCTCGGTGGGCGCCGCCTCGCCCGGGCGCCGCCCGCGTGCCTCCAGGTAGAGGGACAGCGACAGCAGACAGACACCCAGGACGAGGAAACCCCAGGGCAGGTAGGACGTCAGCATCAGCACCAGCAGGCGGTTGTGCTTGACGAGGGCGACCGTCGACCTGATGTAGTCCTCGCGCATCTTCACATGGCCCGCGAACGCCGTGACCTTGTCCCGGCCCCCCAGGAGCGTGCCGCCGCGCAGCTCCTCCTTGTGGATCTCTTCGCCGTAGACGGGCGCACCGGTCACGGGCTCTACCCAGAACTTGCGGACCGTGGTGTACCAGCGGGTCGTGCCGGTCTTCGCGACCGACTCGGGCGTGATGCCCTGAACAGGCATGGCCTTGGGGAAGGGGACCTTCGTCCAGGGGATGGTCTGTTCGAAGTAGTACACCTTCACCCCCCGGAAGGTCTGCGTGCCCCGGTAGTGGATGGGCGCCGTGATGCGCGCCTGCGCGTCGAAGTACTCGTAGTCCCTCTTCTGCGTCAGGAACGGCCATTTGAACTCGATGCCGTCGCGCCTGACGGGGTCGCCGTCGACCATCTCGCCGGTCGCGTGGACGGGTTCCTGGCTGTGCGCGTCGAAGATGTAGCGCTCGGGGATGCGGGAGACCATCTTGCCGTCGGGACCCCGCACATAGGACAGGCCGTCCCAGACCACCACGTCCCGGCCGGCCGTCTTCTCGATCTTCTCCGCGGCCTCCACGTTCCCCTTGAGGGTCTGCACGATGGTGACCTCGGGAACCGTGCGGGACTGCATGGTGCCGTAGTCGAGGAGGGTGGCGTTCTTCGCCTCCAGGACCATGTCCTGGTACTGGTTCGCGGGGACCTCGGCCATGCGTGGGAAGACGTACCAGCGCAGCAGCGGGGACAGCGCCGTGAAGAACACGGCGAAGGCGAGCAGGATCAGGCCGGCCTTGCGGCGCATCTCGGGGTCCTCCCTGTGCGTGCGGTGGGTGTCCGGGTCCCGTCGTGCGTCACGGCGCTCGGGACCCGTGCGTCACGGATGGCTGGGGACCGTCGTCAGCAGCGGCTTCGGGGACGTCTTGCCGGTTGGCGAGCCCGTGGCCGTCAGGGTGAACACCAGCGCGAGCGCCGCGCCGAGTCCGATCGCGGCTGCGATGAGGGCGCGCATACGGGCCTCCCGGGACCGTAACTGATACGTCGTCAGGCCCGGCACCGTAGCAACGGGCGCGCGAGATGAGAACACGTCGCACGCACGACGGCGGCGCCCCTCCGAAGTGGAGGGGCGCCGCCGTCGTACGCGAAGGAAGGCGCCTACGAGCTGGGGCTGGGCGACGGGGTGGCCGCGGCGACGTTGAGTTCGACCGTCAGGGTCGCGCCGCCCGCGGTGGTGATGCGGAGCAGGAACGTGCCGGTCGCGTCGTCGGCGTACAGCTTGGGAAGCGTCAGCAGACCGTTCGCGTCGGTCTTCAGGCCCGTGAGGGTGCGTACGGTCGTGCCGTCCGCGTCCTTGAAGTAGGGACCCTTGTCGTTCTCGGTCGGGTCGTCGGCCGACTTGATGAGGGTCGCGGTGGCCGCGACGCCGTCCGCCACGGCACCCTTGTAGGTCGCCTTCACCTCTACCTGGTCCGCGAACTCGCCCCCCGGGGCGCAGGTCAGCTCGGTGGTGCTGGTGCGGGCGAGGGCGTCAGCCTGGCGTTCGGTCACGGTGGCCGGGTAGTCGAGGCCGGTGACCGTGCGGCCCACGACGAGGGCGCGGACCTTGAAAGCGCCGGTCGTCTGCCCGGCGACGAGCGCGGGCGCGGTGGCCTTGCCCGAGCTGTCGGTGACGACGGTGGCCACGGTCTCGCCACCCGTGAAGGCGGCGTCCGTGTCGCCGCTGATCGTGAACCGCACGCGAACCTTCGGCACGGCCTTGCCTGCCTTGGTCACGGCCTTCACCACGACCTTCTGACCGAACGTGTCGCCCGCCATGGCGGAGAGCGTGCCGGTGCCGCCGTCCGCCAGGTGGTCCACCGTGTCGGTGGGGGTGGGCGGCGGCGTCGAGGGCGTCGGCTTGCCCGGCGTGGGCGGGGTCGGGCTGGGGCTGGGGCTGGCGGAGCTGCCGTTGCCCGGCTTGTGGGTGCCGGGCTTCGGGCTCTTCGACGGCGGGGTGGGGCTCGCTCCGGAGTTCTCGTCGCTGCGGTGCGACGGCAGCGTGCCCGTGCCGTCCGGGATCGAGTGGGTGCCCTTGCGGTAGTACTCGTACCAGGACAGAACGGTGTTCAGATACTCCTGCGAGTTGTTGTAACCGAGTATCGCCGCGTTCATGTCGGACTGGACCGACAGGTCACGGTCGAAGCGGCAGAGGTAGTGGCCGGCGGCGAGGGCGGCATCGTAGATGTTGTTGGGGTCCTTGACGCCGTCGCCGTTGCCGTCGCGGCCCGCCCACGCCCACGTCGAGGGGATGAACTGCATGGGGCCGACCGCGCGGTCGTAGACGCTGTCGCCGTCGTAGGCACCGTTGTCGGTGTCCTTGATCGACGCGAAGCCGTTGCCGTTGAGGACCGGGCCGAGGATCTTCGAGTACGTCGTGCCGCTCGCGTCGACCCGGCCGCCGCGTGCCTGGCCGGACTCGACCTTGCCGATCGCGGCCAGCAGTTGCCAGGGCAGATTGCAGCCCGGCTTGGACTGCCGGAGTTCGGCCGCGGCCTTCTTGTAGGCGCCGAGGACGGTGGCGGGGATACCCGCCTCCGAGCCACCGGTCGTACCCGTCGTGGGGCCGCTGCTCGGGCTGGGCGACTCGGTGGGGCTGTTGAGCGGCGGGAGGTCGGTGTAGTAGCCGCCGTTGCCGGTGGCCGTGTCACCTCCGCTGCCGCCACCGGTCGCTTCAGGCGCGGCCTGGGCACCGGTGGTCTCTCTGCCCTGGTCGTCGGTGGCCGCTCCCGGAGCCTGGGAGGCGGCCAGAGCCGCGACCGCGGCCGCGGCCGCAGCGGTGGTTGCCGCTCCCTTGCGCAGCCTCCTGCCGAATTGCGCCGTCATTGAGTGAACCCCTCCCGTCGACGACCCTGCGTTCGCCCGTTTGTGGTGCTACGTGCGTTCGACCACGCGCCCGGCGCAGCGACCAAGTGACCCTACGACAACTTCCGTCGCCCCGGCACCGGTTGGTGCCCGGTTTTCACCAGTTGGTCATGTCCGGTTGGGTGGAACGCAGGAGCCGGGCCGATCGCCTCACCTTTTTCATGCGTCCCTCATACTGGACATCCGTGATCGCCGGGTGGTTGTACCCGGCCACCGACTGCCGCCGGGAGCCGACTTGCCGTTCACTCTCAGCCATGCCGCGGCCGTGCTCCCCGCCGTGCGCGGGGACGGCTCCGGCCGCGGGCGGCTGGTGCCCGCGGTCCTCGTAGCGGGGTCCTTCGCGCCCGACATGACCTATTTCGCGGCGAGTGCGGTGCCCGGCGCGATGGAGTTCGGCGTCGTCACGCACTCCTTCGCCGGGGTGTTCACGGTCGATGTGCTCATCGCGTTCGCGCTGGTCTGGGCCTGGCTGGCACTGCGGGAGCCGCTGGTGGCGCTGCTGCCCCGGGCCTGGCAGGGACGGGTGGCGTCGCTGGTGCGCTGTGGCACTCCGCAGCGAGGAGTCTCGCTCGCTCTCGCCTTCCGGTGGTACGTCTCCGCGGCGCTGGGTGCGCTGACGCATGTCGTGTGGGACGCGTTCACGCACCTCGACCGGTGGGGGACCCGCTTGTTTCCCGTGCTGGAGCGGCAGATCGCGGGTTCGCCCCTGTTCTGGTATCTGCAGTACGGAAGTTCGGCGGTCGCGGCGGTGGTGATCGCGGTGTTCGTGGCGGTGGCACTGCGGCGTCTGCCGGCCGGTTCACCGATCGTTTCGCGGGTACCGCTGCTGTCCTGGGCCGACCGATGGCTGGCGGCTGCGGTGATCGGCGGGTGCGCGGCGGCGGGGGCGGCGCAACGGGCGTCACGGTGGTGGGCCTACTGGGGGGCGACCGCGAAGCCGTGGGAACTGATCCCGACGGTGTGCTTCGGCGCGGGCGCGGGTCTCGTCGTGGGGCTGGCCCTGTACGCGGCCGGGGTCAGGTCGTTGCGTCCGGCCGCCGCCGACCCTGCGGGCACTGCGGAGCCGATCCGGCCGCCGACCCACTGACCGCCTTGGCTGGGCGGGCCGGAAAGCGGGGGCGGTGGACGGCGAGGCCGTGCAGCAGTTCCCGGGCAGCGGTGAGGAGTGCCCGGAGCCGTGCCGTGGCCGTGGCATCCGCGGGGTGTTCCTGCCGGTGCCCGACGCGGGAACAGGACGGGCCCGAGCCGCGCAGCAGGGCCCTGGGGAAGGCCCTCAGCCGGGAGGCGAACGCGGTTCGGACGTTCTGGAGGCCTCTTGCCACCCTGGCCGTGAGCGCGGAGGCGCGGGCGGCGAGGGAGGGAGCCGGCAGCCGGCCGGTGCCCGCACCGAGTGCGTAGGCCGGGAGGTGGGGCAGCAGAGCGGCGCATACGACGGCCCCGCGGATCGCCGTGCGACGGGGAAGCACGCGTATACCCATGGGGCATCTCTACGCCGCCTTCGACGCGGGGGCCTTTTCGCGGGGGCCGGCCGAGTGACGGCTCCCTCCGGGGTGCGGTCGCGGTCTGCGGTGCCCGGACCGGGGGTCGTGCCCCGTTGCTCGACGTCGCGGCGGACAGCGCCGCCTCTCGGCATTTCACCCGGCACTGAGCGCGGGGGTGTGAGGGACGGAGCGCACCGAGATGCGAGCCGTCTCCCGAAGGACAGCTCGCACCCGTCACCCCGCCGCCTCGGCTAGTGCGCCGCCGACTCCCAGTCCCCTCCGGCTCCCACCGACACATCCAGCGGCGCCCTCAGCTGTACCGCGCCCGCCATCTCACGGCGCACGAGTTCCTCCGTCTTCTCGCGCTCGCCCGGCGCGATCTCCAGGACGATTTCGTCGTGGACCTGGAGGAGGATGCGGGACTGGAGGCCGGCCCCGCGAAGGGCCCGGTCCACGTTCAGCATGGCGATCTTGACGATGTCCGCGGCCGTGCCCTGGATCGGGGCGTTCAGCGCCATCCGCTCCGCCGTCTCCCGGCGCTGACGGTTGTCGCTGTTCAGGTCGGGCAGGTAGCGGCGGCGGCCGAAGAGCGTCTCCGTGTAGCCCGTGGCCCGCGCCTCGTCCACCACGCGCCGCAGATAGTCCCGCACACCGCCGAAGCGCTCGAAGTACGTGTCCATCAGGGCACGGGCCTCCGCCGCCTCGATGTTCAGCTGCTGGGACAGGCCGAACGCGGACAGACCGTACGCGAGGCCGTACGACATCGCCTTGATCTTGCGCCGCATCTCCGCGTCCACCGCGTCGCGGCCGACCCCGAACACCTGAGAGGCGACCGTGGTGTGCAGGTCCTCCCCGGACGTGAACGCCTGGATCAGGCCCTCGTCCTCGGAAAGGTGAGCCATCACGCGCAGTTCGATCTGGCTGTAGTCCGCCGTCATCAGCGATTCGAAGCCCTCGCCGACCACGAAGCCGCGCCGGATCGCCCTGCCCTCGTCCGTGCGCACCGGGATGTTCTGCAGGTTCGGGTCCGTCGACGACAGGCGGCCGGTCGCCGCGACCGTCTGGTTGAACGTGGTGTGGATGCGACCGTCCGTCGCGACCGTCTTGATCAGGCCCTCGACCGTCACCCGCAGCTTCGCCTGCTCGCGGTGACGCAGCATGATCACCGGCAGTTCGTTGTCCGTCTGGGCCGCGAGCCACGCCAGCGCGTCCGCGTCCGTCGTGTAGCCCGTCTTGGTCTTCTTGGTCTTGGGCAGGCCCAGCTCACCGAAGAGGACCTCCTGGAGTTGCTTGGGCGAGCCCAGGTTGAACTCGTGCCCCGCCGCCGCGTACGCCTCCTTCACCGCCTGCTGGACGGCACCCGCGAACAACTGTTCCATGGCCTCCAGGTGGGTGCGGTCCGCGGCGATGCCGTGCCGCTCCATACGGGCCAGCAGCGCGGAGACGGGCAGTTCCATGCCGCGCAGCAGGTCGGCCGCGCCCACCTCCCGCAGCTTCTCCTCGAACGCCTGGCCGAGGTCGAGGATCGCGCGGGCCTGGATCATCAGCGCCTCGGCCTCGGCGCCCTCGTCCGTGCCGAAGGCGAGCTGCCCGTCGGCCGTGGCCGCGGGCGCCAGCTCACGGCCCAGGTACTCCAGCGACAGCGCGTCCAGCGCGAAGGAGCGACGGCCCGGCTTCACCAGGTACGCGGCGAGTGCCGTGTCCATGGTCACGCCCTCGACGGACCAGCCGTGCTCGGGGGCGACCCGCATCGCGCCCTTGGCGTTGTGCAGCACCTTGGGTTTCGCCGGGTCGGCGAGCCACGCCGCGAATGCGTGCTCGTCCGCTTCGTCCAGCTCCGCGGGGTCGAACCATGCCGCCGCCCCGTCGGCCGCGGCGAGCGCGATCTCGGCCACCGCGCCCGTGCCCAGCGCCCACGAGTCGACCGTGGCCACCCCGAGGGTCTGCTCGCCGTGCTCGGCGAGCCACGGCTTCAGCTCGCCCGCGCCCAGGACCGAACCGTCCAGTTGGACGCCGTCCGCCGCGACCGGGGTCACCTCGGCCTCCTCGGCACCTGGGTCGACGGCGAAGAGCCGCTCGCGCAGCGAGGGGTTCCTGATCTCCAGGGTGTCCAGGACCATCGCGACGGACTTGCGGTCGTACGGGGCCCGCTGCAGGTCGGCGACCGCCTTCGACAGCTCCACCTGCCGCTCGAGCTCCGTGAGCCGGCGGTTGAGCTTCACCGACTCCAGGTGGTCGCGCAGATTCTGCCCGGCCTTGCCCTTGACCTCGTCGACGCGCTCGACCAGGTCCGCGAACGAACCGAACTGGTTGATCCACTTCGCGGCCGTCTTCTCGCCGACGCCCGGGATGCCCGGCAGGTTGTCCGACGGGTCGCCCCGCAACGCCGCGAAGTCCGGGTACTGCGCCGGCGTCAGTCCGTACTTCTCGAAGACCTTCTCCGGGGTGAACCGGGTCAGCTCCGAGACGCCCTTCGTCGGGTACAGCACCGTGGTGTGCTCGGTGACCAGCTGGAAGGAGTCGCGGTCACCGGTGACGATCAGCACCTCGAAGCCCTCGGCCTCGGCCTGGGTGGCGAGGGTGGCGATGACGTCGTCCGCCTCGTACCCCTCGACGGCGAAGCGCTGGGCGTGCATCGCGTCCAGCAGCTCGCCGATCAGCTCGACCTGTCCTTGGAACTCGTCCGGGGTCTTCGAACGGTTCGCCTTGTACTCGGTGAACTCCTCGGAGCGCCAGGTCTTGCGCGAGACGTCGAACGCCACCGCGAAGTGCGTGGGCGCCTCGTCGCGCAGCGTGTTCGCCAGCATCGACGCGAAGCCGTAGATCGCGTTCGTCGGCTGGCCCGTCGCGGTCGTGAAGTTCTCCGCGGGCAGCGCGAAGAACGCGCGGTAGGCCAGTGAGTGCCCGTCCATGAGCATCAGCCGGGGACGGCTGCCGCCGGAGGTCTTCTCGGTCTTCTTCGATGCTGTCTCTGCCACGCCCCCGATCCTGCCACGACCCACTGACACTCGGCCCCGCCCGCGGGTGCCTCCGGCGGGCGCGAGGCGGATTCCGGGGTTCCGGCCGGTTCGGCGCCGCCGGACCACGCCCTCGTGGCGACCCGCCGTCGCGGCGGCGATGCGGAGCCGCAGCGCGGCAGGGCGACGCAGGGCCGCAGGGCCGCAGGGAGCCGCAGGGCCGCAGGGAGCCGCAGAGCCGCAGGGAGTCGGAGCCGCGGGAGGGCGCGGGAGTCCCGACGGCGGCACCGAGTCGCAGCACGGCGCGCAGCCGCACGACGCAGCACGGACCCGCATCATGCAACGCGCAGCCGCACGACGCAGCACGGACCCGCATCATGCAACGCGCAGCCGCACGCCGTCGGCCGACCGCAACCATCGCTGCCGTCCTCGGCCCGACCGGGCGCGATCGCTGTCACCGCCGCGTGCGAGGATCGGAGGCATACCTCACAGGTGTACGCGAAGGGGAGGGCCGAGATGGCCGGCAAGCCGCCCAAGAGTGACCCGGTTCAGGACGCGCCGCAGGTCGCCGGTCCGAGGCACGCGGCGGCGGGGCTGCCCGCCATCGGACACACCCTGCGCATCGCCCAGCAGCAGATGGGTGTGCGCCGCACAGCGCTCACCCTCCTGCGCGTGAACCAGAAGGACGGCTTCGACTGCCCGGGCTGTGCCTGGCCCGAGCCCGACCACCGGCACACAGCGGAGTTCTGTGAGAACGGCGCGAAGGCGGTCGCCGAGGAGGCCACGCTGCGCCGGGTCACGCCGGAGTTCTTCGCCGCGCACTCCGTGGCCGACCTCGCGAACCGCAGCGGCTACTGGCTGGGACAGCAGGGTCGCCTGACGCATCCCATGTACCTCCCCGAAGGGGGAGATCACTACGAGCCGGTGAGCTGGGAGCGCGCCTTCGACATCGTGGCCGAGGAGATCGCCGCGCTCGGCTCCCCCGACGAGGCCGTCTTCTACACCTCGGGCCGCACCAGCAACGAGGCCGCGTTCCTCTACCAGCTCTTCGCCCGCGAACTGGGCACCAACAACCTCCCCGACTGCTCGAACATGTGCCACGAGTCGTCCGGCTCCGCGCTCTCCGAGACGATCGGCATCGGCAAGGGCAGCGTCCTGCTCGAGGACCTCTACAAGGCGGACCTGATCATTGTCGCCGGGCAGAACCCCGGCACCAACCACCCGCGCATGCTCTCGGCCCTGGAGAAGGCCAAGGCGGGCGGCGCGAAGATCATCAGCGTCAATCCGCTGCCCGAGGCGGGACTGGAGCGCTTCAAGAACCCGCAGACCCCCCAGGGCATGCTCAAGGGCGCCGCCCTGACCGATCTGTTCCTGCAGATCCGCATCGGCGGCGACCAGGCCCTCTTCCGCCTCCTCAACAAGCTGGTCCTCCAGACGGAGGGCGCGGTCGACGAGGACTTCGTCCGCGAACACACCCATGGCTTCGAGGAGTTCGCCGAGGCCGCCCGCGCCGCCGACTGGGACGAGACGCTCAAGGCGACCGGTCTCACCCGCGAGGAGGTCGAGAAGGCGCTGCGGATGGTCCTCGCCTCCCGGCGCACCATCGTCTGCTGGGCCATGGGCCTCACCCAGCACAAGCACTCGGTGCCCACCATCCGCGAGGTCGTCAACTTCCTTCTGCTACGCGGCAACATCGGCCGCCCCGGTGCGGGCGTGTGCCCGGTGCGCGGTCACTCGAACGTGCAGGGCGACCGCACCATGGGCATCTTCGAGCGCCCCGCGCCCGCCTTCCTGGACGCCCTGGAGAAGGAGTTCGGGTTCGCACCGCCGCGCGAGCACGGCTACGACGTCGTACGGGCCATCCGTGCCCTGCGCGACGGCGAGGCGAAGGTCTTCTTCGCGATGGGCGGCAACTTCGTGTCCGCCTCCCCCGACACCGAGGTGACCGAGGCGGCCATGCGCCGCGCCCGGCTCACCGTGCACGTGTCCACCAAGCTGAACCGCTCGCACACCATCACGGGAGCTCGTGCCCTGATCCTGCCCACCCTCGGACGCACCGAGCGCGATCTGCAGGGCAGCGGCGAGCAGTTCGTGACCGTCGAGGACTCCATGGGCATGGTGCACGCCTCCCGCGGCCGCCTGGAGCCGGCGAGCCCCCATCTGCTGTCCGAGCCGGCCATCGTGAGCCGTCTGGCCCGCCGCGTGCTCGGCGCGGACAGCAACGTCCCGTGGGAGGAGTTCGAGAAGGACTACGCGACCGTCCGCGACCGCATCGCGCGCGTGATCCCCGGCTTCGAGGACTTCAACGCGCGCGTGGCCCGCCCCGGCGGCTTCACCCTCCCCCACGCGCCCCGCGACGAGCGCCGCTTCCCCACCGCCACCGGCAAGGCCAACTTCACGGCGGCCCCTGTGGAGTACCCGAAGCTCCCCGCGGGCCGGCTCCTGCTGCAGACCCTGCGCTCGCACGACCAGTACAACACCACGATCTACGGCCTCGACGACCGCTACCGCGGCATCAGGAACGGCCGCCGCGTCGTCCTCGTCCACCCCGAGGACGCCCGTGCGCTGAGCCTGGCGGACGGCTCGTACGTCGACCTGGTCGGTGAGTGGAAGGACGGCGTCGAGCGGCGCGCCCCCGGCTTCCGCGTGGTGCACTACCCCACCGCCCGCGGCTGCGCGGCCGCCTACTACCCGGAGACGAACGTCCTGGTCCCGCTGGACGCCACCGCCGACACGAGCAACACCCCCGCGAGCAAGTCCGTCGTGGTCCGCCTGGAACAATCGGCGACCGACTGAGCGTTTGCTCAGCCACAGCCGAGTGACCGATCACCGACGAACGGAGCCGTGCCCCATGGGCGAGCAGCACACCGTGAAGTTCCCGCAAGAAGTCGTCGACGAGTACGCCGCGCTCGGCGTCGACCTGCCCGCCCTCTTCTCCGCCGGGCACCTCGGCACCCGCATGGGCGTGCAGATCCTCGAGGCCTCCGCGGAGCGGGTGGTCGGCACCATGCCCGTGGAGGGCAACACCCAGCCGTACGGACTGCTGCACGGCGGGGCCTCCGCCGTGCTCGCCGAGACCCTCGGCTCCGTCGGCTCCATGCTCCACGGCGGCAGTTCCAAGATCGCCGTCGGCGTCGACCTGAACTGCACCCACCATCGCGGGGCGCGCTCCGGCCTCGTCACCGGCGTCGCCACCCCCGTCCACCGGGGGCGCTCGACCGCGACGTACGAGATCGTGATCAGCGACGAGGACGGCAAGCGCGTGTGCACCGCCCGTCTCACCTGCCTGCTGCGCGACGTGAAGCCGGGCGACGGGGACCACATCCGCGCCGCAGGCTGACCCCCGGGGGGTGCCCGAAGCCCACGGACACCCCCTCAGCCATCAGCGCCTCCCGGCACATACGCGCCCGCTCGACCGGCCACGCTCGCAAGCCACATCACCGCACCTTCCCGGCCGGCTCCCGCACCCCTACCGTGGCCTCATGGGGCCCCGGCGATGAGCGGCATCGGACCGGTCGAACCCGTCGAGTCGACCGAACCTGAGCCCGGTCACGACGTCGTCGGCAGCGACGCACCCCGCCTGTCCGACCGATGGACCCGGCTGCCTGCAGGCACCCGCAGAGCCGCTCTGGGCGCCGCCGCTGCCCTCGCCGTCACGGGCGCACTGCTGCTCCTGCCCGCACCGCCCTCCACCGCACCCCCCGAACCGGTCATGCCGCCCTGGCCCGTGAACGTAACGGAGTTCTCCTACGCGGGAGTTGCCCACCGGGCCACCACCGCATCCCCCGTCAGCGCCTTCCGGTTCGACATCTCCGTCCGCAGCGGGCCGCCCGTGACCGTCTACGGCATCAGGGCCGGGTTCACCGGACTCCATGCCCGGACCATGCCCAACGCGTCCATTACCGTGCGCTCCGGCACAAGACGCCGCATCGCACTCGAGATATCCGTATTCGACTGCTCCGGACTGCCACTGAATCCGGATCTTCCTTTTCTTGATGTAACGCTACGTAACACGCGCGCAATACAGGAGCACAGTTTCATCTTTGACGGCGCCTACTCCCGCGACCTTTCCGCGCTGCTCCACACCGCCTGCGACACCCCTCGCCGAGGGGCCCGCGCAAGACCAAGCGGAAGTGCGCGTTCTCAAAATGCGGACTACATGTAAATTCCACCAAAACGGCCAAGAGCCGCCATCCCTGATACCCATCAACCGGCACGTCATAACAAGAAAGTCACAAGCCAGCCCGCGACGATGCCCCATCCCTCGGACCAGGCTTAGAGTCACGGCCAGTCACCGCTCCATCGGGAGTTCGGTACCAGCGTGGCACTTGCGCAGCCCCACAGGACGGCGGCCACGCCCGCGGAAAGGACTGATTGTGCAACAGCGTTCTCTGGTGATCCTCACCTCCGTGCTCACCACTGGAGCTCTGACCCTCACCGCGTGTGGCTCCCGCGACGACAACAACAAGAGTGGCGACAGCGGCTCCTCCACGACCCTCACCATCGGCGTGGACGCCCCGCTCTCCGGCGAGAACTCGACCACGGGTCTCGGCATCCAGTACGGCGTCCAGATCGCCGTCGACGACGCCAACAAGAAGAACACCGTTCCCGGCGTGAAGTTCAAGGTCAAGGCCCTGGACGACAAGGCGCAGCCGGCCAACGGCCAGCAGAACGCCACGGCACTCGTCGGCGACAAGAGCGTCGTCGGCGCCGTCGGCCCGCTCAACTCCGGTGTGGCCCAGTCCATGCAGCAGGTCTTCGCCTCCGCCAACATGGTCGAGATCTCCCCCTCGAACACCAACCCGACCCTGACGCAGGGCAAGGACTGGCAGACCACGAAGACGCGTCCGTACAAGACGTACTTCCGCACCGCCACCACCGACGCCCTCCAGGGTGGCTTCGCCGCCGACTACGCCTACAACGGCCTCAAGAAGAAGAAGGCCTTCGTCGTCGACGACAAGCAGACCTACGGTGCCGGCCTCGCCAAGATCTTCAACGACTCGTTCAAGAAGCTGGGCGGCGCGGTCGTCGGCACCGACCACGTCAACACCGGTGACAAGGACTTCGGTTCGCTCGTCACCAAGATCAAGAACTCGAAGGCCGACATCCTCTACTACGGCGGCCAGTACGACGAGTCCGAGCTGATCACCAAGCAGCTCAAGGACGCCGGCGTCAACATCCCGCTGTTCGGCGGCGACGGCATGTACGCCACCACCTACATCGAGACCGCCGGCAAGGCCGCCGAGGGCGACCTGGCCACCGCGGTCGGCGTGCCGGTCGACACCCTGCCCGCCGCCAAGACGTTCGTCGAGACGTACAAGGCCAAGGGCTACAAGGGTGACTACGGCGCCTACGGCGCCTACGCCTACGACGCCGCCACCGCCATCATCAACGCGGTCAAGACCGCCAAGGACGCCAACGGCGGCAAGCTGCCGACCGGGGACGACCTGCGTTCCAAGGTCGTCGACGGCGTCCAGAAGAGCGACTTCGACGGCATCTCCGGTCACGTCTCCTTCGACGAGTACGGCGACACGACGAACAAGCAGCTCACCGTTTACCAGGTCGAAAAGGGTGCCTGGAAGGCTGTCAAGACCGGTACGTACAACCCCAGCTGAACGAGTACGTAACCCAGCCGACCCCTAGTACTGCACCGACGGGCCGCGCGGAAGGAGGACCCCGACCGCGCGGCCCGTTTTCACACCCCGTCCTGCACACGACAGTGCACTACACGACCACCAGCGACATGGAGGCCACGCGGTGAACACCCTGCCGCAGCAGCTGGCCAACGGGCTGCTCCTAGGCTCGATGTACGGGCTGATCGCCATCGGCTACACGATGGTGTACGGCATCGTCCAGCTCATCAACTTCGCACACGGCGAGATCTTCATGACCGGAGCCTTCGGCGCTCTCACGGTCTCGCTGATCCTCCCCTCCGGCACCCCGATGTGGGCCCTCGTGCCCCTGATGCTGATAGGCGGCGGAATCGTCGCCGTCCTCATCGCCGTCGGAGCGGAACGGTTCGCCTACCGGCCACTTCGCGGAGCACCGAGGCTGGCACCGCTCATCACCGCCATCGGCCTCTCCCTGGCGCTCCAGGAAGTCGTCCGCAACTTCTACCCCCAGGCCGACCGCGCCCGCGCCTTCCCCGGCCTCGACACGACGCACGACCTCGGCTCCGTCACCATCAAGGACGCCGACATCTTCCTCATCGTCGCCGCAGCCGTGTGCATGGCCGCCCTCGCCGTGTTCGTCCGCCGCAGCCGCACCGGACGCGCCATGCAGGCCACCGCGCAGGACCCCGACACCGCGCAGCTGATGGGCATCGACACCAACCGCATCATCGTGATCGCCTTCGCCATCGGCGGCTTCTTCGCCGCCGTCGCCGCCGTCGCCTACGGCCTCAAGTACGGCAGCATCGACTACCGCATGGGCTTCCTCATGGGCCTCAAGGCCTTCACCGCGGCCGTCCTCGGCGGCATCGGCAACATCTACGGCGCCATGCTCGGCGGCGTCGTCCTCGGCATCGCCGAGACCCTCGCCTCCGCCTACATCAACAACATCCCCGGCATGCAGCAGCTCGGCGGCGCCAGCTGGGCCAACGTCTGGGCCTTCTGTCTCCTCATCCTCGTACTGCTGTTCAGGCCCCAGGGCCTCCTCGGCGAGCGCGTCGCGGACAGGGCGTGATCACCATGACCGACACGAAGACCCCCGAGATCCCCGAGACGCCGACGGTCACCGAGCGCGGCCTCATCCCGCTGCCGACCGTCGCCGCCCGCGCCCTCACCCTCGTCGGCGGCATCGCCACCGCAGCGTCCGCCTTCCTCGCCTGGACCTGGACCCCCGACTTCCCCGGCGACCTCACCGTCTACGGCTACCCGGGCGGCCTCCAGTGGCTCACCTTCGTCGGCGGCATCCTCGTAGCCCTCTTCGCCCTCGCCGGATACGGCGTCAAGGGCCTCAGCTGGCTCACCCCCGCCCGCAACAACGCGCCCACGGTCCTCGTCGCCCTCGGCGCCCTCGGCACCACCTGGTTCACCGTCATCGCGATCGCCGCCAAACTCGGCGGCCTCGTCAACCTCGAACCGGGCGCCTACGTCGCGGCCGTCGCCTCCCTGCTCCCCATCCTCGGCGCCCTCGCCCTGTCCCAGCCCGGAGCAGGCGAACAACCCGCCAAGGAAACCCTGCGCGCCTACATCGCCAAGCCGGACCGCATCCCCCCGGCCGGCGCCACCGCCCCCTGGGTCCAGCGCGCCGTCATCACCGCCGTCACCATCGTCGGCCTCTTCGCCTTCGCCTATGGCATCGACACCGAATACGGCGAACTCTTCATCGGCTACCTGATCGTCGTCGTCTTCGCCGTCTGGGCGGCGCACACCGCGGGCCTCCTCGACCGCTTCTCGCACCTCGTCGCGGCCAACCGCAGCTTCACCCTCGCGATGGGCTTCGTCGCCGCGATCGCCTTCCCCTTCACCCAGACCGACGACCACTACGCCAACATCGGCGTGAACATCCTCATCTTCGGAACCGTCGCACTCGGCCTGAACATCGTCGTCGGCCTCGCGGGCCTCCTCGACCTCGGATACGTCGCCTTCCTCGGCGTCGGCGCCTACACCGCCGCCCTCGTCTCCGGCTCCGAGTTCTCCCGCTTCTCCGGCGTCCAGTTCCCCTTCTGGGCCGCCGCCCTGGCCGGCGCCGCCGCGTCCCTCGTCTTCGGCGTCCTCATCGGCGCCCCCACCCTGCGGCTGCGCGGCGACTACCTGGCCATCGTCACCCTCGGCTTCGGAGAGATCTTCCGCATCGCCGTCAACAACATGGACGGCGACTCCGGACCCGACATCACCAACGGCCCCAACGGCATCCCGTCCATCCCCGACCTGAACTTCTTCGGGTTCAACTTCGGCGAGTCGCACGACCTCGGCAGCTTCACCATCGGCCGCTTCGCCAACTACTACCTCCTGATGGTCCTCATCATGGCCATCGTCGTCCTCGTCTACACCCGCGCCGCCGACTCCCGCATCGGCCGCTCCTGGATCGCCATCCGCGAGGACGAGACCGCCGCCACCGCCATGGGCATCAACGGCTTCCGCGTCAAGCTCATCGCCTTCGCCCTCGGCGCCTCCCTGGCCGGACTCGCCGGAACCGTCAGCGCGCACGTGACCTACAGCGTGGTACCCAACCCCTACCAGTTCGCGGGCTCCACGCCCCCCAACTCGGCCTTCCTCCTCGCGGCCGTCGTCCTCGGCGGCATGGGCACCGTCGCGGGCCCCCTGCTGGGCGCGGCACTGCTGTACCTGCTCCCGGAGAAGCTCGTCTTCCTCCAGGACAAGTCGCTCCTCGCCTTCGGCATCGCCCTCATCCTGCTGATGCGCTTCCGGCCGGAAGGCATCATCGCCAACCGCCGCCGCCAGCTCGAATTCCACGAGACCGGCCAACTCGACGTACCCCAACAAGCGACGCTGACCGACGAACCGGCCGTCACCAAGGCAGGGGCGTAAGAACCATGACCACTCCTGTACTCGAAGCCCGCGACGTCACGATGCGCTTCGGCGGCCTGACCGCCGTACGCTCCGTCGACTTCACCGTCAACAGCGGCGAGATCGTCGGCCTCATCGGCCCCAACGGCGCCGGCAAGACCACCTTCTTCAACTGCCTCACCGGCCTGTACATCCCGACGGAGGGCACGGTCTCCTACAAGGGCACGGTCCTGCCCCCCAAGCCCCACCTGGTGACGCAGGCCGGCATCGCCCGCACCTTCCAGAACATCCGGCTCTTCGCCAACATGACCGTCCTGGAGAACGTCCTCGTCGGCCGCCACACCAGGACCAAGGAAGGCCTCTGGTCGGCCCTGCTGCGCGGCCCCGGCTTCAAGAGGGCAGAAAAGGAGTCCGAGGCACGCGCCACGGAACTCCTCGAATTCGTCGGCCTCGCCGCCAAGCGCGACCACCTCGCCCGCAACCTCCCCTACGGCGAGCAGCGCAAGCTGGAGATCGCGCGAGCACTGGCGAGCGAACCGGGACTGCTCCTGCTGGACGAGCCCACGGCCGGCATGAACCCGCAGGAAACGCGAGCCACCGAGGAACTCGTGTTCGCGATCCGCGACAAGGGCATCGCCGTCCTCGTCATCGAGCACGACATGCGCTTCATCTTCAACCTCTGCGACCGCGTCGCCGTCCTCGTCCAGGGCGAAAAGCTCGTCGAAGGCACCTCCGAGGTCGTCCAGGCCGACGAGCGCGTCATCGCCGCCTACCTCGGCACCCCCTTCGAAGGCGAACCCGGAGAAGAGGAAGCCGCCGAGGTCGCAGCGGCCGAAGCCGTCGCCGACGCGACCGACGCGACCGACGCGACCGCGGACAGCACCACCGGCAGCACCAAGGGAGAGACCCAGTGACCGCACTGCTCGAGGTCGAAGACCTCAGGGTGGCCTACGGCAAGATCGAAGCCGTCAAGGGCATCTCCTTCAGCGTCGAAGCCGGCCAGGTCGTCACCCTCATCGGCACCAACGGCGCCGGCAAGACGACCACCCTGCGCACGCTGTCGGGCCTGCTCAAGCCCACCAGCGGCAAGATCACCTTCGACGGCAAGCCGCTGACCAACGTCGCCGCCCACAAGATCGTCGCGCTGGGGCTCGCCCACTCCCCCGAGGGCCGGCACATCTTCCCGCGCCTGACGATCGCGGAGAACCTCCAGCTCGGCGCCTTCCTCCGCAAGGACAAGGAAGGCATCGAAAAGGACATCCAGCGGGCCTACGAGCTCTTCCCGATCCTCGGCGAACGACGCAAGCAGGCCGCAGGCACCCTCTCCGGCGGCGAACAGCAGATGCTCGCCATGGGCCGCGCCCTCATGTCCCAGCCGAAACTGCTCATGCTCGACGAACCCTCCATGGGTCTCTCGCCGATCATGATGCAGAAGATCATGGCCACGATCGCCGAGCTGAAGTCCCAGGGCACCACCATCCTGCTCGTCGAGCAGAACGCCCAGGCGGCCCTGTCCCTCGCCGACCATGGCCACGTGATGGAGGTCGGCAACATCGTCCTGTCCGGCACGGGACAGGACCTGCTGCACGACGAGTCGGTACGCAAGGCGTACCTCGGCGAGGACTGAGCACGCCGCTCCCGGCATACGAAGAGGCCCGCACCCCGAAGCTTCAGGGGGTGCGGGCCTCGCCGTACACGCGTGCCGCCGCGGACGTCAGCCCTTCGCGGCCTTCTTCTCCTCCGCGTCCTGGATGACCGCCTCGGCGACCTGCTGCATCGACATGCGCCGGTCCATGGAGGTCTTCTGAATCCACCGGAAGGCGGCCGGCTCGGTCAGCCCGTACTCCGTCTGCAGGATCGACTTCGCCCGATCGACGAGCTTGCGCGTCTCCAGCCGCTGTGTGAGGTCCGCGACCTCCTTCTCCAGCGTCTTCAGCTCGTTGAACCGCGAGACGGCCATCTCGATCGCCGGAACGACATCGCTCTTGCTGAACGGCTTCACGAGATACGCCATGGCACCCGCGTCCCGCGCCCGCTCGACCAGGTCGCGCTGCGAGAAGGCGGTGAGCATCAGCACCGGGGCGATGCGCTCCTCGGCGATCTTCTCGGCCGCCGAGATGCCGTCGAGCTTCGGCATCTTGACGTCCAGGATCACCAGGTCGGGCTTGTGCTCACGGGCCAGCTCGATGGCCTGCTCACCGTCGCCGGCCTCACCGACGACGCTGTAACCCTCTTCCTCGAGCATCTCTTTGAGGTCGAGCCGGATGAGCGCCTCGTCCTCGGCGATGACGACACGGGTCGTCAGCGGAGGCACGTGCGACTTGTCGTCGTCGGCAACGGGCTGGGGCGACTCGGGGGCGGTCACTCGGGCTCCTCGTTCCAGGGCAGGCAGGTACTGCTCCCAAGAGCGTACCTAGCTGCGGTAAGGTGGTCAGGCAGCGGGTCGAGGGTAACCTTCGATTCGTTGGGCCCCGGTAGCCCAATTGGCAGCAGGCAATGGATTCAAAACCCATACAGTGTCGGTTCGAGTCCGACCCGGGGCACTTTTCCTTAAATTCCAAGGTCGGAATCCAAAAGCGGATGTTCCGTTCTCGTGAACATTCGCTTCTCGGTGCGCACGGTCACGAGCAGTCGCAGAGAGTGTCCACGTGTACGACATGAGCACACGTAAACGAGCTCTGACTCTGGTCGCTCAGGGACGCAGTCTGAACTCGGTGAGCAAAGAGACCGGTATTTCCCGGGCGGCCATCCGCTCCTGGCAGATACGCCTCGAACCCCTCGAACGAGAACGCTCAACTCCGTGCCCCCCGTGGCCGCGACACACCCGGCGCACCTGATGAGCCCGCCTCTTACGCGTACTTATCGGGCCTCTACCTCGGAGACGGCTGTGTAAGCCCTCTCCGAACAGGCAGCTATTTCCTCCGCATTGCGTGTGCCGACGCTTGGCCGGGTCTCATCGACGCCTGCGCCGACGCCATGCAAGCGGCGTGCCCCGCCAACAAGGTGTTCCGTGTTCAGCGGAAGGGTTGCCAGTACGTCACCTGCTACAGCAAGCACTGGCCGTGCCTGTTCCCCCAGCACGGCCCCGGCAAGAAGCACGAGCGCCGGATCGCCTTCGAGCCCTGGCAGCAAGCCATCGTCGACACCCACCCCTGGGACTTCATCCGTGGCTTGATCCACTCGGACGGTTGTCGCATCACCAATTGGACAGCCCGCCTGGTGGCCGGGAAACCGAAGCGCTACGAGTATCCGCGGTATTTCTTCACGAACCTGTCCAGTGACATCGTCCGGCTCTTCACGGACACACTCGACCGCGTGGGCGTCGAATGGAAACTGGCCAACCCCCGCAACGTCTCCATCGCCCGCAAAGCCTCCGTAGCCTTCCTCGGCACCCACGTGGGCCCCAAGTACTGACCATACTCAGCAAGAAGGGCCCCTTCGAAAGAGGGGCCCTTCCGCACACACCTCGTCTTACTTCGGGCTGTCGTCCTCCCCGATGTGGTGCACCCGCACCAGGTTCGTGGAGCCCGACACCCCGGGCGGTGACCCCGCCGTGATCACCACGATGTCGCCCTTCTCGCAGCGGCCGTACTTCAGCAGCAGCTCGTCGACCTGCTCGACCATCGCGTCCGTGGAGTCGACGTGCGGGCCCAGGAACGTTTCCACACCCCATGTGAGGTTGAGCTGGGATCGCGTGGCCGGCTCGGGGGTGAAGGCGAGGAGCGGGATCGGGGAGCGGTAGCGGGAGAGGCGGCGGACCGTGTCGCCTGACTGGGTGAAGGCGACCAGGAACTTGGCGCCGAGGAAGTCACCGATCTCCGCCGCGGCGCGGGCGACCGCGCCGCCCTGGGTGCGCGGCTTGTTGCTCTCGGTCAGCGACGGGAGGCCCTTGGCGAGGATGTCCTCTTCCGCTGCCGCGACGATGCGCGCCATGGTCCTGACCGTCTCGACCGGGTAGTTCCCGACGCTCGTCTCGCCGGAGAGCATGACCGCGTCCGTGCCGTCGATCACGGCGTTCGCGACGTCCGACGCCTCGGCGCGGGTCGGGCGCGAGTTCTCGATCATCGAGTCGAGCATCTGGGTGGCGACGATGACGGGCTTGGCGTTGCGCTTGGCGAGCTTGATCGCGCGCTTCTGGACGATCGGGACCTGCTCCAGGGGCATCTCGACACCCAGGTCGCCACGGGCCACCATGATGCCGTCGAACGCCGCGACGATCTCGTCGATGTTCTCGACGGCCTGCGGCTTTTCGACCTTGGCGATCACGGGGAGGCGGCGGCCTTCCTCGTCCATGATGCGGTGGACGTCCTTGATGTCCTTGCCGCTGCGGACGAAGGAGAGGGCGATGACGTCGCAGCCGGTGCGCAGGGCCCAGCGGAGGTCGTCCTCGTCCTTCTTGGAGAGGGCGGGCACGGAGACGGCGACGCCCGGCAGGTTGAGGCCCTTGTGGTCGGAGACCATGCCGCCTTCGACGACCGCCGCGTGGACCCGGGGGCCGTCGACCGAGGTGACTTCCAGGCACACCTTGCCGTCGTCGACGAGGATGCGTTCGCCGGCGGTGACGTCGGCGGCCAGTCCGGAATAGGTGGTTCCGCAGGTCTGGCGGTCGCCTTCGACGCCGTCCTCGACGGTGATCGTGAAGGTGTCTCCGCGTTCAAGGAGTACGGGGCCTTCTGCGAAGCGGCCGAGTCGGATCTTCGGGCCCTGAAGGTCGGCGAGGATTCCGACGCTGCGGCCGGTCTCGTCGGACGCCTTTCGCACGCGCTGGTAGCGCTCCTCGTGCTCGGCGTAGCTGCCGTGGCTGAGGTTGAAGCGGGCGACGTCCATTCCGGCTTCGACCAGTGCCTTGATCTGGTCGTACGAGTCGGTGGCGGGGCCCAATGTACAGACGATCTTTGCTCGGCGCATGGTTCGAGCCTACGACTTACCGGCCGGTAGAGAATTGGTGCGGCGTGACTACCCAACAACCTTTAAGTGAAGCGTTATTGACAAGTGTTGAATTGTGCGGTGGCGCGCTCCGATGAGCATCCCGGAGGGAATTGTGAACCTTTTCGGAACACGCCCCGCATTCTCGTGACTACGGATGACCGCAGATGGCTACAGTCGCGGCGGTGCCATGGTGAATCGGGCGTTGACCTGGGCGTGGACCTGTTGCCTCTGGGGTTCGAGGTCGATGGGGCGGGGCCGGTCCCCGGCCTCCTCGCCGGCCACGGCCGTCCGGGCCATGGAACGGCTTCCGTAGGCGTGGGGCGGGGTGCTCTCGGCGCCGATGTCCGCGAGCTCGACGAGGGCCGTAAGGGTGGTGCCGAGCGCTTCCGCGTATTCGCGGGCGCGCTGCACCGCCTCGTGCACGGCCTGCTGTCGCGCCGTGCGGTGCGTGGGTGAGTCGGGGCGCAGGGCCCACCAGGGGCCGTCCACCCGGGTGAGTTCGAGGTCGGCGAGCCGGGTGGTGAGTTCGCCGAGTGCGGTGAAGTCGCCCAGTTCGGCGTTGATGTGGACGTGGCCGTGGTAGGCGCGGACGCGTTCGCCGTGGCCGTGGGGTGTGAGTTCCGGGGTGATGGAGAGGGCCCCGGTCTCCAGCCGTTCGACCGCGTCCGCGTAGGTCTTGATGAGGCCGAGGGCTGTGGCGTTGCGGCGGGTGAGGTCGTCGAGGGCGGTGCGCCGGTCGGCGCCGCGGGCGGTGACGGTGATGCCGATGCGGGCGATTTCCGGGTCGACTTCGAGGTGGGCCTCTCCGCGGACGGCGATGCGCGGGGCGTCGGGGGTGCCGTAGGGGACTGCGGGCGGCTGGGGGTCCGGGGGGCTGGCGGTCATGCGTCCCACTCTGTCACCGGCGGGTCCGTGCGGGGGCACGTGCCGGTCACCAGATCGAAACCTTCGGGGTCTGTTGCGCCTCGTCATGCTCGGGTCAGAATCTACGCGCGTCGTTGACATTTCCCGAGGGGACCCAGACATGCCGTTGAACCGCCGGAAGTTCCTGAAGAGATCCGCTGTGACCGGGGCGGGGGTGGCGCTGGCGAGCGCCGCGGCGGCTCCGGCGGCCCAGGCCACGCCGGCGAAGAAGGGCCCCAAGCGGTACTCCCTGACCGTGATGGGCACGACCGATCTGCACGGGCATGTCTTCAACTGGGACTACTTCAAGGACGCGGAGTACACGGACAAAGCGGGCAACGCACAGGGCCTGGCCCGGATTTCGACCCTGGTTGACCAGGTCCGGGAGGAGAAGGGCCGCTGCAACACGTTGCTGCTGGACGCCGGCGACACGATCCAGGGCACCCCGCTGACGTACTACTACGCGAAGGTCGAGCCGATCACGGCCGAGGGCGGCCCGGTGCACCCGATGGCGCAGGCGATGAACGCGATCGGGTATGACGCGGTGGCGCTCGGCAATCACGAGTTCAACTACGGCATCGAGACGCTGCGGAAGTTCGAGTCGCAGTGTCGCTTCCCGTTGCTCGGCGCCAACGCGGTCGACGCGAAGACGCTGAAGCCGGCCTTCCCGCCCTACTTCATGAAGAAGTTCCATGTGCCGGGCGCCCCGCCGGTGAAGGTCGCCGTTCTCGGTCTGACCAACCCGGGCATCGCGATCTGGGACAAGGCGTACGTGCAGGGCAAGCTGGCGTTCCCGGGTCTGGAGGAGCAGGCCGCGAAGTGGGTGCCCAAGCTGAAGGCGATGGGCGCGGACGTGGTTGTGGTGTCTGCGCACTCGGGTTCCTCCGGTACGTCCTCCTATGGTGACCAACTGCCGTACGTGGAGAACGCGGCCGCCGATGTCGCCAAGCAGGTGCCGGGCATCGACGCGATCCTGGTCGGCCACGCGCACGTGGAGATCCCGGAGCTGAAGGTCACCAACGAGCAGACGGGGAAGACGGTCGTCCTGTCCGAACCGCTGTGCTTTGCCGAGCGGTTGACGCTCTTCGACATCGAGCTGGTCTTCGCGAAGGGGCAGTGGGAGGTCGAGTCGGTCTCCGCGTCGCTGCGGAACGCCAACACGGCCGCCGACGACCCGAAGATCACCAAGCTGCTCACGGACGAGCACGCGAAGGTCGTCGAGTACGTCAACCAGGTCGTCGGCAAGGCGACCGAGACGCTGACGACGGTGGAGGCTCGCTACAAGGACGCCCCGATCATCGACCTGATCACCAAGGTCCAGGAGGACGTGGTCAAGGCGGCGCTGGCGGGCACCGAGTACGCCGCTCTGCCGGTGATCGCTCAGGCGTCGCCGTTCTCGCGCACCTCGGAGATCCCGGCGGGGAACGTGACGATCCGGGACCTGTCGAGCCTGTACGTGTACGACAACACGCTGGTCGCGAAGCTGATGACGGGTGCGCAGCTGCGGGCGTACCTGGAGTACTCGGCGGAGTACTTCGTGCAGACGGCCGCCGACGTGACGGTCGACGTGGAGAAGCTGACCAACGCGAACGGCCGCCCGGACTACAACTACGACTATGTCTCGGGTCTGCAGTACGAGATCGACGTCGCTCAGGCGGCGGGTTCGCGTGTCAAGAACCTGGCCTACAACGGTGCCGTTCTGGACGACGCGCAGCAGTTCGTGCTCGCGGTGAACAACTATCGCGCCAACGGCGGCGGTGCCTTCCCGTATGTGGCCTCGGCCCAGGAACTGTGGTCGGAGTCGACGGAGATCCGGACCCGGATCGCGGAGTGGGTGACCGCGAAGGGTGTCCTGGACCCGAAGGACTTCGCGTCGGTGGACTGGAAGCTCACCCGCAACGGCGTGCCGCTGTTCTGACGATCCGGGAGTGACCGGAAGTGATGCGTCCACGACGCCGGCGACGGCCTCCGCGCCGGCGTCGTGGACGTGCGGGCTCGCCTGTTACCGCCCCTCGACGAGCGGTGTGAGGGCCATCGGCCGTCGGGCGGGCGGGATCCGGTCCGGCTGCTGGAGCCCGAAGGTGGTGAATGCGGTACGCCGGGGCAGCGGGTAGGGCTCCTTGCCGGTCAGGGAGTTGAGGATGGTGGCGCTGCGCCAGGCGGCGAGGCCGAGGTCGGGCGTGCCGACTCCGTGGGTGTGGAGTTCGGCGTTCTGGACGTGGACGGAGCCGGTGACCGAGGGGTCGAGGACCATGCGGAACTGGTCGTCGATGCGGGGGCGTCCGCCGCTGTCGCGGCGCAGGTGGGGGGCGAGTCCGGCGAGGATTCGGCCGAGGGGGCGTTCGCGGTAGCCGGTGGCGAGGACGACGGCGTCGGTGATGAGGCGGGAGCGGGTGTTCTGCTGGACGTGCTCCAGGTGGAGTTCGATCTTGGTGGTGGCGATGCGCCCGGCGGTGCGGACGCGGACGCCGGGGGTCAGGACGGCGTCGGGCCAGCCGCCGTGGAGGGTGCGGCGGTAGAGCTCGTCGTGGATCGCTGCGATGGTGTCGGCGTCGATGCCCTTGTGGAGCTGCCATTGGGCGGAGACGAGGCGGTCGCGTACGGGTTCGGCGAGGGCGTGGAAGTAGCGCGTGTAGTCGGGGGTGAAGTGCTCCAGACCGAGCTTGGAGTACTCCATGGGGGCGAAGGCTTCGGTCCGGGCGAGCCAGTGGATCCGTTCCTGGCCGACGGGGCGGTGGCGCAGGAGGTCGAGGAACACCTCGGCGCCGGACTGGCCCGCGCCGACGACGGTGATGCGTTCGGCGGCGAGGAAGTCCGTGCGGTGGCGGAGGTAGTCCGCGGCGTGGATGACGGGCACGCCGGGGGCTTCGACGAGGGGTTCGAGGGGTTCGGGGACATACGGTTCGGTGCCGACGCCGAGGACGATGTTGCGCGCGTGCGTACGGCCCAGGGCTTCGGCCGCGCCGTCCGCTCCCAGTCGGGTGAAGTCGACTTCGAAGACGTCGTCCTCGGCGTTCCAGCGGACGGCGTCGACCTGGTGGCCGAAGTGGAGTCCAGGGAGATTGCCGGAGACCCACCGGCAGTACGCGTCGTATTCGGCGCGCTGGATGTGGAAGCGCTCGGCGAAGTAGAAGGGGAAGAGCCGGTCGCAGGTCTTGAGGTAGTTGAGGAAGGACCAGGGGCTGGCGGGGTCGGCGAGGGTCACCAGGTCGGCGAGGAAGGGGACTTGGAGGGTGGCGCCGTCGATGAGGAGGCCGGGGTGCCAGTCGAAGCCGGGGCGCTGTTCGTAGAAGGCGGTGTCGAGTTCCGCGAGGGGGTGGGCGAGGGCCGCAAGGGAGAGGTTGAACGGGCCGATGCCGATGCCGACCAGGTCGCGGGGCGCTTCGGTTTCGTGGCGTGGAGGGGTGGTCATCGGGGCGTGCTTCCTTCCACCAGATTCAGGAGTGCGGCCAGGTCGCCGGGCCGGGTGTGGGGGTTGAGGAGAGTGGCCTTGAGCCAGAGGCGGCCGTCCAGCCGGGCGCGGCCGAGGACGGCGCGGCCCTCGTGGAGGAGGGTGCGGCGGGCGGCGGCGACGGCGGCGTCGGACGCTGCGACGGGCCGGAACAGGACGGTGCTGATGGTGGGCGGGGCGTAGAGCTCGAAGGCGGGGTGGGCCCGGACGATGTCGGCGAACTCGTGTGCGTGGGCGCAGACGTCGTCGACGAGGGCGCCCAGTCCGGTGCGGCCCAGCGTCTTGAGGGTGACGGCGATCTTGAGGATGTCGGGGCGTCGGGTGGTGCGCAGGGAGCGCCCGAGGAGGTCGGGGAGGCCGGCTTCGGTGTCGTCGTCGGCGTTGAGGTAGTCGGCACGGTGCCGGAGGGTGTGCAGGTCGTGGGGGTCGCGGACGGCGAGGAGACCGGCGGCCACGGGCTGCCAGCCGAGTTTGTGCAGGTCGAGGGTGACGGTGTGGGCGCGCTCCAGACCGGTCAGCCGGGGACGGTGGCGGTCGCTGAACAGGAGTGTGCCTCCGTAGGCGGCGTCGATGTGGAGGCGGGCGCCGTGGGCGGCGCAGACGTCGGCGATCTCGGGCAGGGGGTCGATGAGCCCGGCGTCGGTGGTGCCCGCGGTGGCGGCGACGAGCAGAGGGCCGCTCCGGCCGGTGAGCGCGGCGTCGAGGGCGGCTGGGTCGAGGGTGCCGTCCGGGGCGGGGAGCACGAGGGGTTCGGGCAGGCCGAGCAGCCAGGCGGCGCGCGTCAGGGAGTGGTGGGCGCCGGCGCCGCAGACGAGCCGGACGCCGCCGTGGGCTTCGCGGGCGAGGAGGAGGGCCAGCTGGTTGGACTCGGTGCCGCCGGTGGTGACCAGGCAGTCGGCCGCTGTCACCTCCTGGGCGAGGGCCCGCGTCACCAGCGCTTCCAGTTCGGAGGCGGACGGGGCCTGGTCCCAGGAGTCGAGGGAGGGGTTGAGCGCACCGGCGGCCAGGTCCGCGGCGGCGGCGACCGCCAGGGGCGGGCAGTGCAGGTGGGCGGCGCACAGGGGGTGGGCGGGGTCGGCGGCGCCTTCGGCGAGGGCGCGGACGACGGCTCGTACGGCATCCGGGTCGCCCTGCCGCGGCAGTACGTCGCCGACGGCGTCACGGACCCTGGCGGCGACCGCTTCGGGGCCGCCACCGGGCAGGGGGCCACCACGGGCCCGTGCACCCTCCTCCAGGGCGTCGAGGACGGTTTCGAGCAGCGGCCGCAGGGCGCGGGGGCCTTCGGGCCCTGAGGCGAGGGGCGGCAAGCTCATGGAACGTCCTCCAGGCGCGCGGCGGGGAACCAAGCCTGCATGCACCGGGGTTGGGCCCGCCCGAAGACGACAACGATCCGACCCGAAAGGGGGTACCGCCGTGGGGAGGAAGTGCCCAGGGATGGCATATGCGCTGCCGGCCGGTGCGCGTCACGAGACGTGCACCGGCCGGCAGGGTGGGTCGGCTATGCCTCGCGGATACGCAACGCCCGTGCGAGGTCGTCGAGTTCGTCGACGAGCCTGCGGCGCAGCGCCGGGGTGAGGTCCGCCTCGCGCAGGCACTGCTCGCCCCGGTGGAGGGTGTCCGCGTGGACGGCGTGGTGGGGGAAGGCCCAGCGGCCGACGGCGGTGGCGATGGCGGGGCCACGGCGGGCCGCGACGGCGGGTGCGTCGCTCCAGTAGCGGTCGACGTACTCCTCGACGAGGTCGGCCTGTTCGGGCTGCCAGAAGCCCTGCGCGGTGGCGGTGAACAGGTAGTTGGACAGCTCGTCTGCGGCGAACATCGCATCCCAGGCACGGCGCTTGGCGTCGGCGTCGGGCAGGGCGGCGCGGCAGCGGGCGGCGCCTTCCTGACCGGTGGCGCTGGGGTCGCGGTCGAGCTCCTCGGCGATCGCCGTCTCGTCCACGGCGCCGAGGACGGCGAGGCGGCCGAGGATGCGCCAGCGCAGTTCGGGGTCGAGTTCGGGTCCGCCGGGCACGGTGTCGTCGGCGAGCCAGGCGGCGATGGTGTCGGGCTGCGCGGCGGCGTCGATGAAGTGGCGCACGGCGATCAGGCGCAGCCCGGGGTGGGAGCCGTCCTCGGTGCGGCGGATCAGGTCGCGGCACACGGCGGTGAGGGTGGACAGCGCGGCGGGCCGGTCGATGGGGGTACCTCCCTGCTCATGAGGGTCCCCCCGCTCGAGCGAAGCCGTCAGGGGGGGAGGAGTCGAGAGCTTGGGGGAGGACAGGTAGCGGTCGGCGATGTGGACGGAGGCGAAGGCGAGGACGCCTTCGACGAGGGCCAGGTCGCTCTCGTGCGGGAGGTGGGCTCGGGCGGTCTCCAGGTAGGCGCCGGCGGGGAGGTGGCCGTCGCGTACCGCATCCCGCAGGGCGTTCCACACGACCGCGCGGGTGAGCGGTTCGGGCAGGCCGGACAGGGCGCCCCGCACGGTCTGGAAGGACTCGGGGTCGAAGCGGACCTTGGCGTAGGTGAGGTCGCCGTCGTTGAGCAGCAGCAGGGCCGGGCGCTTGCCGAGGGACTGCGGTGCGCTCTGCGGGATGTCGAGGTCGAGGCGCTCGCGCAGGGTGAGGCCGCCGTCGTCGGCGAGGGTCTGGTCGTAGAGGCCGACGGAGATGCGGTGCGGCCGGCTGCCGTGGTGGTCCACGGTGAGGGACCAGGTGCCGTCGTCGGCCCGGGTGAGGCTCGGGGTGAGGGTGTCGACGCCGGTGGTGCGCAGCCAGGAGTCCGCCCAGGCGTGCACGTCGCGGTCGGTGGCGCTCGCGAGGGAGTCGGTGAAGTCGGCGAGGGTGGCGTTGCCGAATCGGTGGCGGGCGAAGTGGGCGTTGATGCCGGCGAGGAAGTCCTTCTCCCCGAGCCAGGCCACCAGCTGCCTGAGGGCGGAGGCGCCCTTGGCGTAGGAGATGCCGTCGAAGTTGAGCAGCGCGGAGGCGGTGTCGTCGACCGCTTCGGGGGCCACCGGGTGGGTGGAGGGGCGCTGGTCGGCGTCGTATCCCCAGGCCTTGCGGGCGACGCCGAAGTCGGTCCAGGTGTCGGTGAAGCGGGTGGCTTCGGTGAGGGTCTGGCAGCCCATGTACTCGGCGAACGACTCGTTCAGCCAGATGTCGTCCCACCAGCGCAGGGTGACGAGGTCGCCGAACCACATGTGGGCCATCTCGTGGGCAATGACCATGGCGCGGGTCTGGCGCTGGGTGTCGGTGACGGCGGAGCGGTAGACGAACTCGTCGCGGAAGGTGACGAGGCCGGGGTTCTCCATGGCTCCGGCGTTGAACTCGGGGACGAAGGCCTGGTCGTAGGAGTCGAAGGGGTAGGGCTCCTCGAACTTCTCGTGGTAGCGGTCGTAGCACAGGCGGGTGATCTCGAAGAGTTCGTCCGCGTCGAGGTAGGGGGCGAGGGAGCGGCGGCAGTGGATGCCGAAGGGCAGTCCGCGGTGTTCGGTGCGCACGGTGTGCCAGGGACCGGCGGCGACGGCGACCAGGTAGGTGGAGATGAGGGGGGTGGCTGCGGCGCGCCAGGTGCCGTCGCCCTGCTGGGTGGTGATGCCGTTGGCGAGGACGCTCCAGCCCTCGGGTGCCTTGACGGTCAGGTCGAAGACGGCCTTGAGGTCGGGCTGGTCGAAGGCGGCGAAGACCCGCTGGACGTCGTCCATGAACAGCTGGGTGTAGAGGTAGGTCTCGCCGTCGGTGGGGTCGGTGAAGCGGTGCATGCCCTCGCCGGTGCGCGAGTAGCGCATGGTGGCGTCGACGCGCAGTTCGTGCTCGCCCGCGGTGAGGCCGTCGAGCGGCAGCCGGTTCTCGGCGAGGGTCCCGGGGTCGAGGGGGTGTCCGTCCAGGGTGGCGGCGCGCAGCTCAGCGGGCTTGAGCTCGACGAACGTGTCCGAGGCGTCAGCGTCTGCGCGTACCGTGAAGTGGATCACGGTACGGGAGTCGAAGGTCTCGTCGCCGCAGGTCAGGTCGAGGGCGATCTCGTAGCGGTGGACGTCGAGGAGCCGGGCACGGGTCTGCGCTTCGTCGCGCGTCAGTACGGACATGGAGGACATGCTGCCTGATGCCGCAGACAGGGCACAGAGGTGTTCCGGTACACCTTCTGCGCCTACCACCTCTTCCCCTGCTCCTGGGTGCGGTCGGGTACCGGTTCGGTGGCGGGATCCTCAGGGCGGCCGGGAAGGCGCGTGTCCGGGTGCCTTCGGCGTCCGGGCCGCAACCGGTGAGCAGGAGGATCGGACCTGACCACGAGTCACCCGGCCGACCGGCCGTGGTGCGCCCGGTCGGACGTGGGGAGCGTTCAGCGCGGAATGCCGGGCCGGCTGCCGGATGTCACTCCCCCGGAGCGTCGGCGGTGGCCGTGGCGTCGTCGGCGATGCGCTCGTGGTGGCGGATGACCTCGGCGATGATGAAATTGAGAAGTTTTTCCGCGAACGCGGGGTCGAGCTTGGCGTTCTCCGCGAGCCGACGCAGCCGGGCGATCTGGGCGGCCTCGCGCGCCGGGTCGGCGGGGGGCAGCTGGTGCGCGGCCTTGAGGTGGCCGACCTGCTGGGTGCACTTGAAGCGCTCGGCGAGCATGTGGACGACGGCGGCGTCGATGTTGTCGATGCTGTCGCGCAGCCGGGCGAGTTCGGCGCGGACGGCCGGGTCGACGTCTCCGGCGGGGTGGCGGGTGGTCATGGCCGACCACCCTACGGGGCAGGCCGGTACTCGATCATCCCTGTCCGGAGTGCGGATGGTTCCTGGCGGTGTGCCGCTCGTGTCCGACGGGCGCCTGGAGGAGGGTGAGGCAATCAGGCCGGGCGCAGTCGGGGGCGTACGGGAGGGCGCCCGCGGCGGGGTCGGGCCGCGTGCACCCCCCGTACCCCTCGTGGGGGACAGCCGTGCGGGGCGGCTAGAGGCCGGACGCGGCCCGGGCTATGTCCGTCGCGAACGTCGAGACCTCGGTGTAGACGCCGGGGTAGCCGGCCCGTGCACAGCCCTCGCCCCAGCTGACGATGCCGACCTGGATGTACGCGCCGGTGTCGTCCTTGCGGAACATGGGCCCGCCCGAGTCGCCCTGACAGGTGTCGACTCCTCCCTGCGGGAACCCGGCACAGATCTCCTCGCCGGGCACCAGGTCGCTGCCGTACGCCCGCTGACAGGTGGCGTCGTCGACGAAGGGGACCGTGGCCTTGAGCAGATGACGCTGCTGGCCACCGCCCTCCCGGGCCGCGCCCCAGCCCGCGACGGTGAAGTCGCCGTTGTTGTACGCGGTCGTGGTGGCGATCTCGAGGGTGGGCAGGTCGATGGGCTGCGCCAGCTTGATCAGCGCCCAGTCCCGGCCCTTGCCGTTGTAGCCGGGCGCCTGCAGCACCTTGGTCGACCTCACCTTGACCGCGCTGCTGCTCTGCAGGTCGACGACGCCGGCCGTGGCGGTGATGGAGGTGTTGGTACCGGATCCGCTGACGCAGTGCGCGGCGGTCAGCACGATGGTCTTGGCATACAGGGCGCCGCCACAGCCCGTGGAGAGCCGCACCATGAACGGGAACTCGCCCTGCGTGGCACGGGCCCCACCGACGACGGGCTGGGGAGCCGCCTGCGCGGACAGGGGCTGCAGCGACAGGGCGGCGAGCGCGACGGTGACGGCCGCAACGGCTCTCTTGAGGCCGCCGATCAACTTCAGGAGCTTCAACGTGCTTCCTTCCGTGGGGGGTTGACCGCATGACGGCAGCACGCGAGGCATTAATGACATGCTCCCGCCAAGACTTGACGAATTATTTGAGAGCCGGGCGGGGGCGACAAGAACCGGTTCCGGCCAGACGGCGCGCGGCGCGACATCCCGGCGGCCGCGCACGCCCCGCCGCCGGGAGGAAGCGCGCCTACAGTGGAAGGCAGTGCTGGCGTCTTCAGGGGGTGCGGACGTGGCGAACGGCGGACCGGTCGAGCACGGCTATCCGCATCTGGACACGGTGCGGGCGGCGATCACCGCGCTGTACAAGCGGCTCACCTACGACACCATCCGCACCTTCGCGACCAGCGTGCCTCCCGCGGACGTGGCGTTCTCGGACCAGGACGACCTGCATCTGGGCGCGCAGCGCGTGGCGCGCGAGCTGGTGCGGCACTACCGCCTGCCGGAAGCCCGGATGATCGTCAGCTTCCGTGAGATGACCCATGCGGCGAACGTCGAACTCGCCGCGGGCCCCGAGTACTTCATCGAGCTGAACGACCGGTTTCGCACCCACCGAAGGGACATCGGCGCGGCCCTCGCGCACGAGGTGATGCACGTCTATCTGCACCGCCTCGACCTGTCCTTCCCCGGAACGCGCGACAACGAGATCCTCACCGACACGGCGGCCACCTACCTGGGTGCGGGCTGGCTGCTCCTCGACGCCTACCGCGAGGACGGGGCATCGTCGCAGAAGCTCGGCTATCTCACCCCGGAGGAGTTCGGGTACGTACTGGCCAAGCGTGCGCTGCTGTTCGGCGAGGACCCGGCGATCTGGTTCACCAGCCCCCAGGCGTACACGGCGTACACGAAGGGCATGGCGCAGGCCCGCCGCGACGAGCAACAGCCGCCCCTGACGGCGGCCGGCTGGGCGGGCCGCCGCCGCTACGCCAAGGACCGCCGCTACGCCCAGGACCACTCCGCCCCCGGCCCGCAGCCGGGCGTCCCGTACTCCTTCACCCCGGCCGGGCGCGGCCCGCTTGGCGTCTCCTTCCCGTGCCCGACCTGCCACCAGCGGATCAGGGTGCCCGTGCGAGGACGGGTGCGGGCCCGCTGCGGGCTGTGCCAGACGGTGCTGGAGTGCGACACCTGAGGTGCGGCCGGTGCTTGGTGTGGCATGAGAGACGGTTCCGAGGTGGCCCAGAACACCTCAAATGTCTTTGCGTGCGGAACCCTCCGCGAGCGAGGGTCGAAGCATGAACACGCACGAGCCGCCGGGGCTGTTCACCACGGTCCACGAAGGGGACGAGGACGCGGTCGTACGGCTGCTGCGCACGGGCGCGAGCCCCGAGTCGGTCGACGAGGAGGGCCAGACGGTCCTGTACCTGGCGGCGGTCAGCGACGCGCCGGGCATCGTACGGCTGCTGCTGACCGCCGGCGCCGATCCCGACCGTCTCAGCACGGGAGCCGACGCGCCGTTGTGCGGTGCCGCCTGCGGAGGCCACACCGAGGTCGTACGGGCGCTGCTGACGGCCGGGGCGACGCCGGATCTGGAGGAAGGGTACGGATTCCGGGCGCTGACCTGGGCGGTGCAACGCGGACACGCGGAGGTCGTCGGGGCGCTGCTGGCCGCGGGCGCGGACCCGGACCTGCCCGGCCCCACGGGCGAAGCGCCGCTGGTGGCGGCCGCCCGCCGCGGCTCGCCCGGCTGCGTACGGGCACTGCTGGCCCATGGGGCGCGGGCACGCCGGGAGGCGCTCGCCGAGGCCCGGCGCTGGATGCGGCTGGACATCGCGGCGGAACTCCGTGCGGGCCTGGAGGCGGCGTACGGACCGGGGCACGAGTACGTGACCCGCCGCTGGGAGGAGGAACCCGGCACCGAGACCGTCGAGGTCACGCTCCTGCGCGACGGCCGGCCCGCGGCGGGGAACGACCAGCAGACCGGACACGCCGTGATAGCGGGCCTCTTGGAGGCCGGGCCCGGCGCGCTCAAGGGGTGATCCCCCACGAGGTGGTCCCCTATGAGCGGAACCAGGAAAGCGGGGCGCGGGCCACACGGCCCACGCCCCGCTGCTCCGTTCCGCGCTCACCCCTCGTGCGCGGCCACCGCCCGCCTCGGCAACGCCGCGCACAGCGCCGCGCAGAGCACGAACACGGCCGTCACCCACGGCACCGCCCCGATCAGTGCCTGGCTCGGACCATGCGACAGACGTCCGAAGAACACCGTCCCGATGACCGCCGCCTCGAGCGCGCCACCGAACTGCTGAGCCGTGGAGAAGATCCCCGACGCGGCGCCCGCGAGGTCGCCGGGCACGGCGGACAGGACCACGTTCACCAGCGGCACCACGAGGAAGCCCAGCCCGGCCCCGGCGAGCACCAGCCCCGGCACCAGTGGCCACGCCCCCGTATGCGTCAGGGGCGCCCCGTGCACCGCCGCCCACACCAGCCCGAAGCCGCCGGCCATCAGCAGCGCACCGGCCCCGAGCACCAGCCGCCCGAACCGCACCGCCAGTCCGTCCGCCACGGGTGCCGTCAGGAAGCTGCCGACCGAGAACGCCACGGTCACCACACCCGCCTGGGTCGGCGTGTACGCCTCCCCGCCCTGGAGCCAGATCGCGAAGACCAGGAAGAAGCCCTGCATGCCCAGCGAGAAGAGGAGTTGGACGAGAACGCCGACGGAGAACGCCGGCAGCCGGAACGCCCGCACCGGCGCAGAGGCACCGTCACCGCCGCGCGCCGCCCGGACTCGTACACCCCGAGCCCGGCGGCCGCGGCCACTCCGGCGGCCAGGCAGATCCAGCCCCACACCGGCCAGCCGTTGCTGCGCCCCTGCACCAACGGCAGCACGATCGCCACGAGCCCCGCGGCCAGGACCAGGCTGCCGAACACGTCCGGACGCCCCACCGACCGCTCCTTGGTAGGGGGCACGAGCACGAGCCCGGTCACGAAGGTCGCCACCGCCACCGGCACGTTCACCAAGAACACCGACCGCCAGCCCCAGCCGAACAGATCGGCGTCCGTGAGCACCCCGCCCAGCAGCAGCCCGATCGCCGAGGCGAACCCGGCGACGGCCCCGTACATCCCGAAGGCGGCGCCCCGTTCCCGGCCCTGGAACAACGTCCGGAACGAGCCGAGCACCTGCGGCAGCAGAACCGCGGCCATGACTCCCTGCACCGCTCGCGCCGCGATCAGCGCCCCGGGTGACTGGGCGATTCCGCACCCCAGGCTCGCGAGCCCGAAGCCGGCCGTGCCGAGGAGGAAGAGGCGACGGCGGCCGAACCGGTCGCCGAGGTGCCCCGAGATGATCAAAGTGGCGGCGAAGCCCAGCAGACAGGCGGAGACCAGCCATTGGAGGGTGCTCTGCGCGGCGTGCAGGTCACGGCCGATGGACGGGATCGCGACATTCACGATGGTCCCGTCGAGCAGGTCCATCAGTGCCGCCACCATCATCACGGCGGCGGCAGCCCAGCGACGCGGATACGGTTCCGCCGCCGGCTGGTCGGTGGCGGCGAGGGTGGCGGTCATGGCGACTCCCGGGGAGTGGGGACATCTGAGGAGGCAGGCCCGTATTTGTTTCGTTCGGCCTAACGAAAGACTTGCACCCACGCATCCCTGATCGCAAGCCCTTAGTTCGGCCGAACGAAATATTTGCTAGCCTGGAGCCATGAGCAGCGGTGAGACGGACGGCACTGGCCAGGCCGAAGGCCCGGTCGCGCCCGTGGACGACGAGCGGCGGGCCAGGACGCTGGAGCGGCTCATGACCATCGGACGGCAGCACAGCGCGGTCACCGTGATGTTCCACTCGGCGGTCGCCGCGAAGCAGGGCCTGAACGCCACGGAGGAGAAGACCCTCGACTTCCTGGAGCGACGCGGACCGCTCACCGCCAAGGACCTCGCGGAACTGACCGGCCTCGCCCCCGCGTCCGTCACGGGGCTCGTCGACCGTATGGAGAACAAGGGCTTCGTCCGCAGGGTCAAGCACCCAACGGACAAGCGGCGCGTGCTCGTCACGCTGAACCAGGAGAAGATCGGCGAACTCGCGGTGTTCTTCGAGGACTGGGCACGCGACATCGTCGAGGCGTGCCGGGAGTTCAGCACGGAGGAACTGGAGACCGTGATCCGTTTCCTGACGGTGATGAGCGAGCGACAGCGCAACGCCGCGGCCCGTCTTTCCGGATAGAACGGCCCGTCTTTCCGGAAAGACGGGCCAGCGAGCCGGACGTTTCCCGGACGTACGCCGTGGCCTATTCCGCCCCGTACACCGCCTCCGGCGTCTCCGCCTGAGCCAGCAGCTTCAGTGCCGTCTTCCCCGCCTCGGACGGCGTCCGGCGGGCCCCCTTGTCGGCACTCGGGCCCCGCCGCCACCCCGCCATCACGGTGATCCGTCCTCCCTCGGCCTCGAACACACGGCCCGTGACCCCGGCGCTCGCGGCGGAACCGAGCCACACGACCAGTGGCGAGACGTTCTCCGGGGCCATCGCGTCGAAGCCGGAGCCGGGCGCGGCCATCGCGTCGGCGAATGTCCGTTCGGTCATCCGGGTGCGCGCGGCGGGCGCAATGGCGTTGACCTGAACGCCGTAGCGCCCGAGTTCCGCCGCCGCGACCAGCGTCAGAGCGACGATCCCGGCTTTCGCCGCGCTGTAGTTCGCCTGCCCCACCGACCCCGACAGGCCTGCTCCGCTGCTGGTGTTGACCACCCGCGCGGCCGGGACGCGCCCCGCCTTCGCCTCGGCCCGCCAGTGCGCCGCCGCGTGTCTCAGCGGCAGGAAGTGCCCCTTGAGGTGGACGCGGAGGACGGCGTCCCAATCGTCCTCGTCGAGGTTGACCAGCATCCGGTCGCGCAGGAAACCGGCGTTGTTGACGAGGGCGTCGAGCCGCCCATAGGTCTCCAGGGCGGTCGCCGCCAGGGACGCGGCCCCCGCGCTCGTCGCGATGTCGCCGGCGTGCTCGACCGCCTGACCGCCGGCCGCGCGAATCTCCTCGACGACCCGCCCGGCCGGGCTGTCCGCCCCGGGCGTGCCGTCGAGGCCGACCCCCAGGTCGTTGACGACGACCCTCGCGCCCTCGGCCGCGAACGCGAGGGCATGGGCGCGGCCGAGACCACGGCCCGCCCCGGTGACGATCACTACTCGGCCGTCGGCGATACCCGTCACGTCGTGTCCCCTTGTTCGCTCGTGTCCATGGATCGACTTGTCCATCTGTCGTCTCAGCCAGGTCTGTCGACGGCCCGCACGCGCCCGCAGACGGCCGTCGCGCCCTCTCACCGAGCGCCGTCAGGTGTGTTTGTTGGCGGTCGCCGCGTCCAGGAACGCCGGCCGCTCCCCTCCGCCGTGGACGAGCAGACTCGCCCCGGTGATGTACGCGGCGGCGTCCGAGGCGAGGAAGACGGCGGCTTCGCCGACGTCGGACGGCTCGGCGAGCCGCCCGAGCGGGACGGTCCGGGAGACGGCCGCGATGCCGTCCTCACCGCTGTAGTGGAGATGGGACAGTTCGGTGCGGACCATCCCGACGACGAGCGTGTTGACCCGCACCTCGGGCGCCCACTCCACCGCCATGGAGCGCGCCAGGCACTCCAGCCCCGCCTTGGCCGCCCCGTACGCGGCGGTGCCCGGCGAGGGACGGCTGCCGCTGACGCTGCCGATCATCACGACCGCTCCCCCGGCGCGTCTGAGATGGCCGTACGCGGCGAGGGAAACGGTCAGCGGTGCGACGAGGTTGAGTTCGACGACCCGCGCGTGCCGCTCGGGGCCCGCCTCGGCGAGGGGCCGGTAGGGTGCGCCGCCCGCGTTGTTGACCAGTACGTCGACGCGGGGCAGCGCCTCGAAGAAGTCGCTTACGGCGGCCGGTTCGCACACGTCGAGCGAGGCGAACTCCACTCCTTTCAGGGGGGCTTCGGGCGGCCGCCGGGCGCACACCACGACATCGGCCCCGGCTTCGACGAACGCGCGCGCGATCCCGGCCCCGACACCGCGGGTGCCGCCGGTGACGACGGCGGTCCTGCCGCGCAGGCTCCGGGCGGAGCCGTCGTGCGAGTTGTCCACAGGGCCTCCCGCCGTCCTGCGTTGGCTGCTAGCTTCGAATCGCACCTAACAAACGTTTGGTGGAAAGGTAGCTGATGTGCCCATGGGTGTCTCCACCTCGTGCCAGGAAAAGGCGTCGCCGTCGTCACGGTCGACTTCCCACCGGTGAACGCGCTGCCGGTGACCGGCTGGTTCGACCTGGCCGACGCCCTGCGGTCGGCGGGCCGCGAACCGCAGATCCGCTGTGTCGTCCTGGCCGCGGAGGGGCGCGGTTTCAACGCGGGTGTGGACATCAAGGAGATACAGACCGAGGGCGGCCGCGCCCTGATCGGGGCCAACCGCGGGTGCTACGAGGCGTTCTCGGCGGTGTACGAGTGCGAGGTTCCGGTCGTGGCGGCGGTGCAGGGTTTCTGCCTGGGCGGCGGGATAGGGCTCGTCGGCAACGCGGACGCGATCGTGGCGAGCGAGGACGCCGTCTTCGGACTGCCCGAGCTGGACCGCGGTGCCCTGGGCGCCGCCACGCATCTGGCGCGGCTGGTCCCTTCGCACCTGATGCGCACCCTGTACTACACCTCGCGCACGGCGAGGGCGGACGAATTGCACGCCCACGGATCGGTGTGGCGGGTGGTGCCGCGGGACGGACTGCGCGCTGCCGCTCTGGAGCTGGCCCGGGAGATCGCCGCCAAGGACGGCGAGCTGCTCCGGCTGGCCAAGGCCGCCATCAACGGCATCGACCCGGTCGACGTGCGCCGCAGCTACCGCTTCGAGCAGGGCTTCACCTTCGAAGCGAATCTCAGCGGCGTGGCCGGCCGCGTCCGGGACACCTTCGGCAAGGAGGGGGCGTAGATGAAGGACAAGACGATGACCGCCGACGAGGCCGTCTCCCGGCTGGAGAGCGGCATGACCCTCGGCATCGGCGGCTGGGGCTCGCGCCGTAAACCCATGGCCCTGGTACGGGCGCTGCTCCGCTCTCGGATCACCGACCTCACGGTCGTCTCGTACGGCGGCCCGGACGTCGGCATGCTCGCGGCCGCCGGACGGATCCGCAGACTCGTGGCCGCGTTCGCGACCCTCGACTCGATCCCGCTCGAACCGCACTACCGCGCGGCGCGCGAGAGCGGCGCGTTCGAGCTGATGGAGGTCGACGAGGCGATGTTCATGTGGGGACTGCACGCGGCGGCGAACCGGCTGCCGTTCCTGCCCGTGCGGGCGGGTGTCGGCTCGGACGTGATGCGGGTCAACCCCGGCCTGCGGACGGTCACTTCGCCGTACGAGGACGAATCCGGAGACCACGAGGAGTTCGTCGCCATGCCCGCGCTGCGGATGGACGCGGCCCTGATCCACGTCAACAGGGCCGACCGGCTGGGAAACGGCCAGTACCTCGGCCCGGACCCGTACTTCGACGACCTCTTCTGCGAGGCTGCCGACTCGGCGTACGTCTCGTGCGAGCAGATAGTGGACACGGTAGAGCTGACGAAGGAGGCCGCGCCGCAGACGCTGCTGGTCAAACGGCACACCGTGACCGGCGTGGTGGAAGCTCCGTACGGCGCGCACTTCACGTCCTGCTCCCCCGACCACGACCGGGACGAGGCCTTCCAGAGACACTACGCCAGCACGGCGTGGCCCGCGTTCGCCGAGCGGTTCCTCTCCGGTGACGAGCACGCCTATCAGGCGGCCGTCCGGGCCTGGCACACGGAGCAGCCATGAGCGCGGCCACCCGCGCGGAGTACTGCGTGATCGCCTGCGCCGAGGCCTGGCGCGGCGCGGGGGAAATTCTCGCAAGCCCGATGGGTCCGGTGCCGTCCGTCGGGGCACGGCTCGCCAAGCGCACGTTCTCGCCGGACCTGTTGCTCACCGACGGAGAGGCGATGCTCGTGGGCACCGACGGGACGGTGGAGGGCTGGCTGCCGTACCGGCAGCATCTGAGGCTGGTCACCGGCGGCCGACGACACGTGATGATGGGCGCGAGCCAGATCGACCGCTTCGGGAACCAGAACATCTCCTGCATCGGCGACTGGACACGGCCGCGACGGCAACTGCTCGGGGTGCGCGGGGCGCCGGTCAACACACTGAATCATCCGACGAGTTACTGGATACCGCGGCACTCACGGAGGGTGTTCGTCGAGCGGGTCGACATGGTGTGCGGGGTGGGGTACGACCGCGCCGCCCGGCATCCTGCCGGCGCCCGCTTCCACCGCATCCCGCGTGTGGTGTCCGACCTCGGCGTCTTCGACTTCGCCACCCCGGACCACTCGATGCGGCTGGCCTCACTGCACCCGGGGGTGACAATCGAGGAGGCGCGGGAGGCGACGGGATTCGAGCCGACGGTTCCGGACGAGGTGCCGTACACGCGTGAACCGACGCCGGAGGAGCTGCGGTTGATCCGTGAGGTGATCGACCCGCTGGGGATTCGGGAGCGCGAGGTTCCCGGTCGCCCCGCAGAGGGCGGAGATCGCTGATGGACACGGCGCTCACCCGGCTCGTCGGGGTCCGGCATCCCGTCGTCCAGACCGGCATGGGCTGGGTGGCCGGACCGCGCCTGGTCTCCGCCGCGGCGAACGCGGGCGCACTGGGCATCCTGGCCTCCGCGACCATGACGCTCGACCGCTTGCGGGAGGCGATACGGGAGGTCGCGTCGCGCACGGAGGCGCCGTTCGGGGTGAATCTGCGCGCGGACGCCGGGGACGCGCGGGACCGGGTCCGGATCATCGTCGAGGAGGGTGTGCGGGTCGCCTCCTTCGCGCTGGCGCCCTCGCGGGAGCTGATCGCCGAGCTGAAGGCGGCGGGGGTGGTCGTGATCCCTTCCGTGGGCGCCCGACGGCATGCCGAGAAGGTGGCGACCTGGGGTGCGGACGCGGTGATCGTGCAGGGCGGCGAGGGCGGCGGTCACACGGGCGAGGTCGCGACGACGGTGCTGCTGCCGCAGGTGGTGGACGCGGTGGACCTCCCGGTGGTGGCGGCGGGCGGCTTCCACATGGCTACTCACGTACGGCGATGCCGTCGAGCACCATCGACAGGTACTGCCGGGCGATCTCCTCCGGGCTGTGCTGTCCGCCGGGCCGGTACCAGGACGCGGCGACCCACACGGTGTCGCGCACGAACCGGTAGGTGAGCCGGACGTCGAGGTCGGACCGGAAGACCCGGGCGGCGACCCCGCGCTCCAGCGTGGACAGCCATGCCTTCTCGAACTTGCGCTGCGACTCGGCGAGGAACGCGAAGCGTTCCTGCACCGCGAGCTGCTTCGACTCCTTCTGGTAGATCGCGACGGCCGCACGGTGCCGGTCGATCTCCCGGAAGGACTCGGTGACCAGCGCCTCAAGGGTTTCGCGCGGGCCGAGTTCGGCGTCCAGGACGGTGTCGTAGCCGTCCCAGAGCTCGTCGAGGAACGTGCGCAGGATCTCCTCCAGCATCGACTCCTTGGAGTCGAAGTGGTAGTACAGGCTTCCCGCGAGCATCCCGGCGTGGTCCGCGATCTTGCGTACGGTGGTGGCGTTGTAGCCCTGCTCGGCGAAGACCTCGGCCGCGGTGTCTAGGAGTTCACGGCGGCGCGCGGGCGCGGCGGTCACCTGGGGCTTCTTCTTGGTCGGCACGGGTCCATTGTGATCCCGGGGGCACTGGTCCATCGCACGGCTCTAGGCGTGCTGGCTGCTGACGGCGACGACCTCGCCGGTCATGTAGGAGGAGTAGCCGGAGGCCAGGAAGACGATGACGTTGGCCACCTCCCACGGTTCCGCGTACCGCCCGAAGGCCTCGCGCGCGGTCAGCTCCTCCAGCAGGTCGGGCGTCGTCACCTTCACCAGGTGCGGATGCATGGCGAGGCTGGGCGAGACCGCGTTGACCCGGACCCCGTACTCGGCGGCCTCGATCGCGGCGCACCGGGTCAGTGCCATCACGCCGGCCTTCGCCGCGGCGTAGTGCGCCTGTCCGGCCTGGGCGCGCCAGCCGACCACGGAGGCGTTGTTGACGATCACGCCACCGCCCGTCTCCTTCATCGAGCGCAGGGCCGCCCGCACACAGCGGAACGTACCGCCCAGCGTCACGTCGAGCACCTTCGACCACTGCTCGTCGGTCATGTCGGCCAGGGCCGCGGTGCCGCCCAGTCCGGCGTTGTTGACGACGATGTCGAGCCGGCCGTGCGACCGGACGGCGTTGTCGAAGAGTGCCTGGACCTGGACCTCGTCGGTGACGTCACAGGCCACCGCCGTCACCGCCCCCTCGAACTCCCGGCCCAGCTCCGCCTCGTACTCCTTGAGTCGGCGGACATGGGCGTCGCTGATAAGTACGCGTGCGCCCTCCTCCAGGAACCGGCGCGCGGTCGCTCCCCCGATCCCCGCCCCGGCCGCCGCGGTGATGACGGCGGTGCGCCCCTTCAGCAGCCCATGCCCGGGCACGTACGACGGACCCTCGACGCCTGTCATGGGCACACGCTAACCTACCAAACACTTGTTAGGGAAGCCCGCTCTCGAAGGGTGCCGCCCGTGGACCTCACCCACTCCCCCGCCGACGAGGCCTTCCGCACCGAGGCCCGGTCCTGGCTCGCCGCGCACGTGCCCGCGGAACCGCTTCCGTCCCTGGAGACGGAGGAGGGGTTCGCGGCCCACCGCGCGTGGGAGGTAAGCATTCAGCAGGAATGCGGCTGATCGGTGACGGTGTGTGAGGTGTCCTGGTCAGGTGACTCTGCGCGATGGGTGGCATCCAGAGGTTG
>NZ_JBVHHL010000022.1:0-118822 GCF_055561075.1 Streptomyces sp. NPDC022910 | reverse complement strand
CCCCCCGAGATCTACTGCCCAACCGGGGAGAAACGCTGTCCACCAGCGGGGAGATTAACTGTCCGCCAGTGGGGAGTTCCTACTGTCCCTTGACAAATGTTGGTACTCGTGGAGGATGCCGCCGAGTCGGTGGCGCCGTCGTATCTCAAACAGCCCAAGCGCAGCAGCAGCAGCTTGTCGAAGATGATCCGGTCGCTGATGCGCCGACGATGGCAGCCGAACGGATGGTCCGGGTGGAACTCCGGCCGATCTGGCAGCAGCGCCGCGAATCGGTCCCAGAGCGGTTCGGTCAGCCATGATGGCAGCGCGGGCACAGGCCCCCTTGGTGATCACAGAGCGTCTCAACCACATGATCGCTATGACCTGTGCCCGTTCTGCAGCCGAGGTCCTCCACCGCGCCCACCCGCGCGACATCCATGGCCCTGCACCAAGGAGCTCCGCTCCTGATCGCGGCAGGAGCCGCGCCCGTGCCCGGCCCTTCCGTACCCGGCCGCAGGACCTGCGGCGTTCCGCCCGCGGCCCGGCCGACAGGCGAGTGACGGCATGACGGTGCCGCCGAGCGCCAGGGGACTCGGCGGCACCGCGGGTTCGGGTCAGGTCAGGTGTTCCAGACCTGGAACTCCGAGATCTGCCCCGCCGGCCAACCCGTGTTCGCCGTGATGTTCACCCGGAAGTACCGCTGGGTGGTCGCGGGGAAAGTGATGGTGGCCGTGTTGCCGGTGGCGGGGTCGAAGGTGTAGGTGGCCGACGCCTTGACGGTGGAGAAGGCGGTGCCGTCGGTGCTGCCCAGCAGCGACAGCGTCTGGTCGCGGGAGCCCCAGCCAGCGGGCAGTTGGAGGACCACCCGGCCGGCGCTCTGTTGGGAGCCGAGGTCCACCTGCACCCACTGCGGCAGGGCGTCGTTGGCGCTCTCCCAGTAGGTGCTCTGGTTGCCGTCGGTGACGTTCGACGACGCGTAGGTTTGGGTGTGGCCGGACTCGCTGGTGGCTTTGCCGGCCGCGAGATCGGTGCTGACGGTGCCGGAGCCGCTGCCACTGGTGAACACCTCGAAGTCCGACAACTGGGCTGCATTCCAGCCGGTGTTCGCGGTGATGTTCGCCCGCACGTAGCGCGCCGTGGTGGCGTTGAAGGTGATGGTCACCGCGTTGTTGTTGGTGTTGGGATCGAAGGCGTATCCGGCCGACCCCACGATGGTCGAGAACGTGGAACCGTCCGTGGATCCCAGCAGTGACAGGGTCTGCGTACGGGCCCCCCATGCCGTTGACGGCGGCAGCTTGAGGACGACCTTGCCGATGCTGTAGCTCTGGCCGAGGTCGACCTGGGCCCACTGCGGGAACGAGCCGTTGGTGCCCTCCCAGTAGCTGGACGGGTCGGAGTCGGTGAGGTTCGAGGCGACGTACGGGCTGTTGCTCGAACTTGCCGACGCCGGCTGGCCGGCCGCCACGTTGGTGCTGCTGTCGATGCCGCTGCCGGCGAGGGCCACCGTGAGCGGGTTGTTGTTCGCGTTGCTGGACACGGTGAGGGTGCCGGTGCGGGATCCGGGGGCGGTGGGCTTGAAGGTGACGCTCACCGTGCAGGACGCACCGACGGCGATGGTGGAGCAGTTGTTGGTCTGGCTGAAGTCGCCGGTCGCCGCGACGCTGGACACGGTCGCCGTGGTGGTGCCGGTGTTGGTCACCGTCACCGTTTTCGCCGTGGCGGAGGAGCCGACCACCGTGCTGGCGAAGGACAGGTTCGCCGGGGTGGCGCTCAGCACAGGGCCGGCGGCGGTGCCGGTGCCGGAGAGGCTGACGGTGTTGGTGGTACCGCCCGCGTCGATGGTCAGCGTTCCGGTGCGGGTGCCGGTCGCCGTCGGCGTGAAGGTGACGCTGACGGTGCACGAGCCGTTCGCCGCGATGGAGCTGCCGCAGTTGTCGGTCTGGGCGAAGTCGCCGCTGGTGGAGATGGAGGAGACGGAGGCGGACGAACCGGTCGGGTTGGAGACCGTCACGGTCTGTGCCGCGCTGGTCGTACCGCTGGCCTGCGAGCCGAAGCTCAGCGCGCTCGGGGAGGCGGTGACCGTGCTGGCAGGATAGGGCGGGTAGACCGGGGTGGGCCACCCGCCGCAGTACGCGGCGCCGCTGATGCCCGAGTTGCCGCCGCCGTCGGTCACCGTGAAGTTGCCGCCCTCGCAGCTGTAGACGGGTGCGGGCCCGTTGACGCCGGTCGCGGTGACGTTGGTGAAGCTCGCCGAGCCGCCGGTCTGCTCCTGAAGGGCGAAGGTGCCGGTCCCGGCGATGGTCACGTTGTTGAGGTGGACACCGCTGACGGTGCCCTCGACCCACTGGATCGCCTCATAGGGGCTCTGCTGGATCAGCGCGTTGGTCACGTTGATCGGGCCGTTGATGGCCCCCTGGCTGCCGTCGAACCACAGAGAGCCGACCCCGAACTGCCAGTTGGGGTCGAGGCTTCCGTTGCGGATCAGCGTGTTGTCGGAGATGGTCGTGGTGCCGACCGGGGTGGAGCTGAAGCGCTGTCCGACGTGGATGCCGCCACCCTGGGTGATGCCGGTGTCCTGCACCAGGTTGCCGCTCACGGTGTTGTCGTGCCCGCCGTAGATCGCGATGCCGTTGGCGAGCATCTGCAGCTGTACCGTGTTGTTGGAGATGGTGTCGTTGGCGTCCGCGCCGATGCCGGCGTCCGCCCAGGTCGCGATGCCGTCGTCGCCCGTGTTGCGGATGTCGCTGCCCGTGACCTTGGAGTTGGTCACGCCGCCGTGGAAGTTGATGCCGTCGGCGGTGGTGTCGCGGATCCGCATGCCGCTGAAGGTCAGGCCGTCCATCGGCCCGTCCATCCAGGCGCCGACCTTCTCGTGCTCGATCCACACGTTGGACACGGTGGAGTTGCTCATCGCGCCGCCGATGCCGTTCACCTGCGCGCCGTCGTTGCGGTCCTGGACGTCACCGGAGATCGCGAAGTTCTGCAGGTGCACGCCGGTGCTCGGCGACGGCGCGGAGTTGCCGTAGAAGCCCGGCGCCGACCCGGAGACCGTCGAGTACCACATGCCGGCGCCGGCGATCGTCACGTTGTTCACCGCGATGTGGCCCGGGATCTTGTACGTGCCGGGCGGTATCCACACGGTGCCACCGGCGCCCGCGGCGCTGATCGCGGAGTTGAAGGCGCTGGTCGAGTCGTTGACTCCGGTCGCGTCCGCGCCCTTGCCGGTCACCGACACAGAGCCCGCCGGCTGCGTCAGCGGGGCACCGACCTGCTCGAAGTCGGCGAAGTCGATGGTGTAGGACGGTGCGGTGTCCTCGGGGTCCACCTGGAGCGTGAAGGTGGTCCCGGCCGGATAGGTCTGCGTGAAGAGGCGATGGGTCTCGTCGAAGAAGTGGTGTGGGTTGCTGCCCGGGCTGTTGGTGAAGGGGTAGCTGCCGTAGAACCAGCTGTATGCGTTGGTCAGGGTGAAGTTGCTCTGCTTGGTGCCGTTGATGTACAGGGACAGCGGCGCGTTGTAGACCGACCCGTTCGAGCTGTCCGGGATGCTGTACCGGAAGTTGATCGAGTTCGTGGCCACCGGGGTGGTGAAGGTGACGTACTTGCCCGCCCCCTGCAGCGTCACGGCCTTGCGGTAGGAGGCTTCGTCGGCCAGCTGGCCCTGCGTGTAGCTGGGACCGATGACGCTGCCGTTGGTGGCGGCTTTCTCCGCCTGGACCTCGACATAGGGCAGAGCGGCACCGCTGCCGCCGGTGGCGGCGGCCCATGCCGAGGGCGCCGCCAGGAGGACGCCCGTGGCGACCAGCAGTGCGCCGGTGCCGCCCAGGGCGACCGCGCGTCTGAGTGTGCGTAGGGACTGGAACAAGGGTTGCTCCTTGGGACCGAAGCCGTCGTGAGGCGTGCCGCCGTCGGGTGGGGGTGCCCGAGGTCAGGTGCCCTTGGGCACGACGCAGTGCTTCGCCGGCCTTCACGGCCGGGCAAGGTGAGGTGGAGAGGGAGGACCGATCACAGGCGGCGGCGCGTGCAGAACCGTATTGGGTCAGACAGGATCGAGCAATATTCCGATCCGAGATTGTTTTATCCTTGCTTTTTCTCGTAAGTGATCGATCCCCAGTAGTTGGTCGCGTCGGCGTATGGGAGGCCTGCGCGTGAGGTGGGACCTCTGTTGCCAGCCTCGGATCGTCCCCGCGAGGTGGAGCTTTCTGCAGCGGCCGTCCCCGACTCTCTTGCTGCAAAGTCTGACGAATTTTTACACCAGTGCGTAAGCGGATTGCGGACCATGCCCTAGGCTTGAGCCATGACACGACGACTTGCCGATGTGGCCAGGAAAGTCGGGGTCAGCGAGGCGACGGTCAGCCGGGTGCTGAACGGCAAGCCCGGTGTCTCCGAGCAGACCCGCGAGGCCGTGCTGACCGCCCTGGACGTACTCGGCTACGAGCGTCCGACCCAGCTGCGGGGCGAGCGCTCGAGGCTGGTCGGGCTGGTCTTGCCGGAGCTGCAGAACCCCATCTTCCCCGCCTTCGCCGAGGTGGTCAGCAGCGCACTGGCACAGCAGGGCTTCACGCCGGTGCTGTGCACGCAGACGGCGGGCGGTGTCTCTGAAGCCGACTATGTGGAACTGCTGCTCCAGCAGCAGGTCTCGGGCGTGATCTTCTTCGGTGGCCTGTACGCCCAGGCCGAGTCCCCGCACGAGCACTACGAGCGGCTGTTCCGCCGCGGTCTGCCGACGGTGTTGATGAACGCGGCCATACCCGACCTGGACTTCCCGCAGGTCAGTTGCGACGACGCGGTCGCGGTGGAACAGGGCGCGGGACACTTGCTGTCGCTGGGCCACCGGCGGATCGGCCTGGTGCTCGGACCGCCCGATCACATGCCGTCGCGGCGCAAGCTGGCGGCGGCACGCACGGTACTGGAGAGGGCCGGGCTGGAGCTCGAGGAGGCGGATGTCGCGCACGCGCTGTTCTCCCTGGAGGGTGGGCAGGCCTCGGCTGCGCGCCTGCTGCAGCGCGGCGTCACCGGCATCATCTGCGCCTCGGACCCGCTGGCCCTGGGGGCGGTGCGCGCTGCCCGCAGGCGCCGGCTTGATGTGCCCGGGGATGTGTCGATCATCGGCTACGACGATTCCTCCTTCATGACCTGCACCGATCCGCCGCTGACCACCATCCGTCAGCCCATCGAGTCGATGGGTCGCGCCGCCGTGGAGCTGCTTGTGGGAGAGCTGGCCGGCGCCAAGGTCACCCACGACGAGCTGCTCTTCGAGCCGGAGCTCGTGGTGCGCGGATCCACCGGTCTGGCGCGGAGAGAGCCCAGCCGCTGACAGAGCGCCAACTCGCAGCGCCGACAAGGGCCGTACCCCTATGGGGCGCGGCCCTTGCGTTGTTCGCGGCTCGCCACATCACGGTTCTGCGTTGACTTCTTGCAAAATACCGTCGAGATATTGCGGAGCCGACGGGTCGGTGCTTAAGTGAGGCGCGCCACATCCCACGCACTCCGCCCATGAAGGGGTCTTCCACCCATGCGCAGATCCGCAGCGCTGCTGATCGCCGGCGCTCTCACCCTGTCCGCTGCCGCCTGTTCCGGCTCCTCCACCGGCGGTGACAAGCCGACCAACGGCAAGGTCACGATCTCCATCGACTGCGCCCCGCCGAAAAGCCGCCCGACGCAGCGCAAGCAGTGGGCCGAGGACATCGCGGCCTTCGAGAAGCTGCACCCGAACATCACGGTGAAGAGCATCGACACGTTCCCGTGCGAGACCCCTGAACTGTTCACGGCCGCGCTCAAGGGCGGCACCCAGCCCAACGTCTTCTACACCTACTTCACGGACCAGCAGCAGGTCCTGGACGCCGGCCAGGCGGCCGACATCACGAAGTACGTCACCTCCGAGAACCTGCCGGTCAAGGACGACATCATGTCCTCGGTCTGGGACACCCAGAAGGCCGACGGGAAGATCTACGGCATTCCGCGCACCAACTACACCATGGGCATGATCATCAACCGGAAGCTCTTCCAGCAGGCCGGACTCAACCCCGACCAGCCCCCGCAGACCTGGGCCGAGGTCGCGGCCGACGCCAAGAAGATCGCCGCTCTGGGCAAGGGCATCGCGGGCTACGGCGACTACAGCGCGGGAAACAACGGCGGCTGGCACTTCACCGCCGAGCTCTACGCCCAGGGCGGCCGGATGGTGAGCGACGACGGCACCAAGGCGGCCTTCAACAACCCCCAGGGCCTGGCCGTGCTGCAGAACCTGCACAAGCTCCGCTTCGACGACAACGCCATGGGCACCACCCAGCTCTACAAGTGGGGCGACCTCCAGAAGCAGATGGCCGCGGGCAAGTTGGGGATGTACATCGCCGCCCCTGACGACATCACCTACATGGTGCAGAGCCTCGGCGCCCACTACGAGGACTTCGGCATGGGCCCGATCCCCGGCCAGAACGGACCCGGCGTCGGCACCCTCACCGGCGGCGACGACTACATGTTCAACGTCAAGGACACCCCCGAGCAGATCAAGGCCGGGATCCAGTTGCTCAGCTACCTCTGGCTGACGGTGGGCCAGGGCCAGCAGTACAACTACGCCCGCTCCAAGGCCTCCGGCCAGGCGGTCGGACTGCCCCAGCCGCAGTTGTTCCAGGGCGCCACCGTCGCCAAGGACACCCAGCTCAAGGCCGCCAACGCCACCATGTCGGTGAAGGCCTTCGAGCCCTTCGTGAAGGCCAACGTCACCGGCGTCACCGAGCCCGCCAACGCCCAGGCCATCTACAAGATCCTCGACACCACGATGGCGTCCACGCTGACGAACTCCAACGCCGACCTGCAGAAGCTGCTGGACACCGCTGAGCAGCAGGTCAACCAGGTCCTCGCCAACGCCCAGTAGCCGCAAGGGGCGCCAGGCCCCGGGACGAGCAGCCTCCCAAGGAGATCGACGATGGCGGTCGCGACCGCATCCTCCGGAACCGACTCGCCGCCCGCCACGGCGGCCGGTCGGGCCGGGGCACTGCGCACATCCGTACGGCGCAACCTCGCCGCACACGGCTTCCTGATCGGCGCGGTGCTCTGCTTCGCCCTCTTCCAGTGGTATCCCATGGTCCGCGAAGTGATCATGAGCTTCCAGAAGGTGAAGGCGGGCAGGACCACCTGGGTCGGCCTGCACAACCTCGACCAGATCGTGAACGACCCCAGCTTCTGGCCGGCCTGGCGGAACACAGCCCAGTTCACCGGACTGGCCCTGCTGTTCGGCTTCGCGCTGCCGTTCGTCACGGCCGTGGTGATGAACGAACTGCGGCACGCGCGCGGCTACCTGAGGATCCTGGTGTACCTCCCGGTGATGCTCCCGCCGGTGTCCTCACTGCTGCTGTTCAAGTACCTGTACAACCCCGAGTACGGTCTGATCAACCGGTCACTGCAGCTGCTGCACCTGCCCACCTCCGGCTGGCTGCAGTCCCCGGACACGGCGATGCTCGCCGTCGTCATCGCCTCCACCTGGATGAACATGGGCAGCGCCACGCTGATCTACCTGGCGGCGCTGCAGAACATCCCCGGTGAGCTCTACGAGGCCGCCGAACTGGACGGAGCCGGACTGCTGCGGCGCGTCTGGCACGTGACGATCCCGCAGACCAGGCTCATCCTCTCGCTGATGCTGATGCTTCAGATCGTCGCCACCATGCAGGTCTTCGTCGAGCCCTTCATCCTCACCAACGGCGGCCAAGGGGTGGAGGGTTCGACCACCACCGTCGTCTACCTGATCTACCAGTACGCCTTCAACTTCTCCAACTACGGCGCCGCCTGCGCCCTCGGGCTGCTCCTGCTGCTGGTGCTCGCCGGGTTCTCGGTGATCTACGTGCGACTCAACCGGAGGCTGGAGTCATGAGCGACACCCGCACCTTGGTCAATCCGGCCCAGCTCAACCGCACGCTCTACCGCGCGACGCTGGTCCTGGTCGTCGTCGCCTTCACGCTGGTCTTCCTGGGCCCCCTCTACCTGCTGGTGACGGGAGGGCTCAAGGGCACCACCGAGTCCATCCAGACCCCGCCCACCTTCTACCCGCACCACATCGAGGCCTCCAACTACAGCGACGCGTGGACTCGCCTCAACATCGCCCACCTGCTGCTCAACACGCTCTGGTACGCCTTCGGGGCACTCGCCTTCCAGCTCGTCCTGGACGTCGCCGCGGCCTACTCGCTGTCCAAACTACGGCCGGTGCTGGGCAACGCGATCCTCGCCCTGATGCTGGCCACTCTCATGATCCCAGCCATGGTGCTGGTCGTCCCGCAGTACCTGACGGTGCTGGACCTGCCGCTGATCCACCAGAACCTGCTCAACTCCCCCTGGGCGATCTGGCTGCCGTCGGTGGCCAACGCCTTCAACATCTACCTGCTGAAGCGCTTCTTCGACTCGGTGCCCCAGGAACTGCTCGATTCCGCCGCCATCGACGGCGCCGGACCGCTGCGCACACTGCTCTCCATCGTGCTGCCCATGTCCCGGCCGATCATCGGCGTGGTGTCCATCTTCGCCCTGGTCAACGTGTGGAAGGACTTCCTCTGGCCGCTGCTGGCCGAGCCCGACCCGACCAGGCAGACGCTCAACGCCGGCATCTACTCGCTCTCACTGGGCGTGCCGGAGAACGTGCTGATCGCCGCCTCGGCCATCTCCGCCGTGCCGACGGTGATCTTCTTCCTGATCTTCCAACGCAACATCATGTCCGGGCTCACCGCCGGCAGCCTCAAGGGCTGACACCATCTCCCGAGGAGACTTCTACCGTGCACCAACCCCACGAGTGGTGGCGTGGCGCCGCGATCTACCAGATCTACGTGCGCAGCTTCGCCGACGCGGACGGCGACGGGGTGGGCGACCTGGCGGGCGTCCGGTCCCGGCTGCCGTATCTCGCCGAACTCGGTGTCGACGCGCTCTGGTTCACCCCCTGGTACGCCTCACCGATGGCCGACGGCGGCTACGACGTGGCCGACTACCGGGCCATCCACCCGGCCTTCGGCAGCCTGGGGGAGGCCGAGAAGCTGATCTCCGAGGCACTGGCGTCGGGTATCCGCACCATCGTCGACATCGTCCCCAACCACGTCTCCGACCGGCACCGCTGGTTTGAGGAGGCGCTCGCCGCAGGTCCTGGCTCCCCGGAGCGCGATCGGTTCTGGTTCCGCGAGGGCCGAGGCGAGAACGGCGAACTTCCCCCCAACAACTGGATGTCGCAGTTCGGTGGCAGCGCCTGGACCCGCGTCCCGGACGGCCAGTGGTACCTGCACCGCTTCGCCTCCGCCCAGCCCGACCTGAACTGGCAGCACCCCGAGGTGCGCCGGGAACACGAGGAGGTGCTGCGCTTCTGGTTCGACCGGGGCGCGGCCGGGGTCCGCATCGACTCCGCCGCCGAGGTCATCAAGGATCCGGCGCTTCCCGACCTGGTGGACGGCGCGGACCCGCATCCCTACCTGGACCGCGACGAGATCCACGACGTGTACCGGGACTGGCGCAAGGTCGCCGACTCCTACACCCCGCCGCGTGCCCTGATCGGCGAGGTCTGGCTGCCCGACCCCCAGCGCTTCGCCCGCTACCTGCGCCCCGACGAACTCCACACAGCCTTCAACTTCGGCTTCCTCACCTGCCCTTGGGACGCCGTGCGGCTGCGCGAGGCGATCACGACCACGCTGGCCGTGCACACGCCCGTCGGCGCGCCCGCCACCTGGGTGCTGGCCAACCATGACGTGACCCGGACCGTCACCCGCTACGGCCGTGCCGACACCGGCTTCGACTTCGCGGCCAAGACCCACGGCACCCCCACCGACCTCGCACTGGGCATCCGGCGCGCCCGGGCGGCAGCGCTGCTGAGCCTGGCCCTGCCCGGCTCCGTCTACCTCTACCAGGGCGAGGAGCTCGGCCTGCCCGAGGTCGAGGACCTGCCGCACTCGGTCATCGAAGACCCGATGTTCCACCGCACCGGAGGAGCCGACCCCGGCCGGGACGGCTGCCGCGTGCCGCTGCCGTGGAGCGGCGACGCCCCGCCGTTCGGCTTCGGCCCCGAGGGCGCTCAGCCCTGGCTGCCCCAGCCTCGTAACTGGTCGGCGGTGACGGCGGAGCAGCAGGTGGCGGACCGGGACAGCATGCTGAGCCTGTACCGCACGGCGCTGCGCCTGCGCCGGAGCGAGACCGCACTCGGCGACGGGCAGATGACCTGGCTTCCCAGCGGTCCCCAGGTCCTCTCCTTCACCCGCGACGCCGGCTTCGGCTGCGTCGTCAACCTGGGCCAGGAGCCGGCACCGCTGCCACCGCACCGGCAGGTCCTGCTGAGCAGCGCACCGCTGACGGACGGGCAGCTGCCCACCGATACCGCGGTCTGGCTGCGCCTGCCCTGACCCGGACGCGGCACCGACCGCACCCGGGCGGTGCCGCTCATGGAAGTGAGCGGCACCGCCCGCCCCTTCCCACAGCTCCCGCGAGGATCCATCGCCTTCCACCACAGAATCGAGACGCAGTGAACCGCACAAGCAGACGTACCGGCGCAAGGCGAAGAGCCGCCGCGGCCCTGGCGGTCGTGACAGCGTCGGTCGGCCTCACCGCCGTGCCGGCCGGCGTTGTCGCGGCGGCGGCACCGGCCGGTGCCGCCGGGGAGACCCAGGCCACGCCGGTGACCCGCGCCGGGCTGGACCCCGCCCTGGTCGCCGGTCGCGGAGCCGACCTCGGCTTCCTGGAGCAGGAGGCGGAGCACGCCCCGACCGACGGCACCGTCATCGGGCCGGGTCGCACCGCGTACACGCTCGCCGCCGAGGCTTCGGGCCGCAGTGCGGTCAGTCTCGCGCCCGGCCAGTACGTCGAGTTCACGCTGCCGCGGGCCGCCAACGCCATCACCGTGCGCTACAGCATCCCGGACGCTCCGACCGGCGGCGGGATCACCGCCCCGCTCGACGTCAGCGTGAACGGGCGCCACCGCAGCACCATGACGCTGACCTCGCAGTACGCCTGGCTGTACAACCAGTATCCCTTCACCAACGACCCCACCGCCGACGTGCTGCACCCCGACTGGTGGATCACCGAGTGCGGCTGCGTCCCCAACGCCACCACCCCGGCCCCGGTGATTCCCAAGCCTTTCCGGCCGAACCACTTCTACGACGAGCAGCGGCTGCTGCTCGGCCGTGCCTATCCGGCCGGTGCACACATCCGGCTGCGCGTGCCGCAGCGCAGCGAGGCCGCGACCACCGTGATCGACCTGATGGACTCCCAACTCGTCGCTCCGCCGAAGGCGGACCCGTCCGCGGTCAACGTGCTGGCCTTCGGAGCAGACCCCAGCGGACGGCGCGACTCCGCCGACGCTGTCGACAAGGCCATCGCGTTCGCCAGACGAGCACACCGGAAGGTCTACATCCCTCCGGGGACGTACCAGGTCAGCCGTCACATCATCGTCGACGACATCACGATCGAGGGCGCCGGCAGCTGGTTCACGATCATCAAGGGCCACCAGGTCACCCTCGCGGCACCGGCCCCGGACGGCTCGGTCCACACCGGCGTCGGTTTCTACGGCAAGGACGCTTCGGCGGGCGGCAGCCACCACGTGCACCTGTCGGGCTTCGCCATCGAGGGCGACGTGCGCGAACGGATCGACACCGATCAGGTGAACGGCATCGGCGGGGCACTGAGCGACTCGACCGTCGAGGGGCTGTACATCCACCACACCAAGGTGGGCATGTGGTTCGACGGGCCCATGAGCAACCTGCGGATCACCGGCAACCAGATCGCGGACCAGATCGCCGACGGCATCAACTTCCATACGGGGGTGACCGACTCCCTCGTCTCCAACAACTTCATCCGCAACACCGGCGACGACGGGCTGGCCATGTGGTCGGAGAAGACGCAGGACGCGGGCGACGTCTTCGACCACAACACCGTGCAGACCCCGGTGCTGGCCAACGGAATCGCGCTGTACGGCGGAACGGACAACACCGTCTCCGGCAACCTCGTCGCGGACCCCGTCCGGGAGGGCAGCGGTATCCAGGTCGGCTCCCGTTTCGGCGCCGAAGCCTTCACCGGCCACCTGTGGATCACCGACAACACCACGGTGCGTGCGGGTACCTACGAGCTCAACTGGAACATCGGGCTCGGGGCGATCTGGTTCTACGCCCTGGAGAAGGACATCGGCGCGGACGTCGAGGTGGTGGGCGACTCCTTCCTCGACAACACCTACAACGCGGTGATGTTCGTCGCCGACTGGCCGGTCAAGGACAAGTACTCGATCACCAACGTGCACTTCAAGGACATCAAGGTCGACGGTACGGGCACGTCCGTGGTCAGCGCCCGCGCCGCGGGGTCGGCGAGTTTCGAGGACGTGCAGGCCCGCAACGTCGGCGCGGTGAGCGTCAACAATTGCGGGTCCTTCCACTTCACCCCCGCCGGTTCGGAGTTCTCCGTCTCCGACCGCGGCGGCAACGGGTCCTGGCTCGCGCCGTGGGAACTGCCCAACACCATCACCTGCGACGACCGGCCTGCGGTGGTGCCCCCACCCGCACCCAGCCCCTGGCCGTAGGAGTCCAGAGGATCCCATGTGACGGGTCACCTCCCGGGTCTCCAGGCTCCGAGGGCCGGGGGCGGCCGGCTGCGAGGTCTTGGACCGCCGCTTGCTGCGCAGTGCCCGCGGCAGCAGCCGGGCCGGCGCGGTGAGCAGCGCCCGGTCCGGCCAGGTGGGATTCGGGGCGGCGACATGGCGGCGCAGGATCGCAACCTCGTGCCGCAAGATCAATATCTCGGTGTCCTTGGAGGCGGAGGATCGGGACAGCAGGACCAGCCACGCGAAGATCCGCGAGGTGATCAGGTAGAGCGTTCGTACGAGCACAAGCATCGATGCTGCCCTACTGGCCCCGAGGAGCCTCGTCCCAGGCCACGGGCTGCGCAGTCATTCTGAAGCGGTACGGGTCACCCAGGCCTACGACGCCCTCGGCCGGACCACGGCCGTGTGGACGGCCTCGCAGGACCCCGCCACTGACGACCCCTCCAAGACGTTCTCCTACGACACCACCATCGGTAAGCCGTGCGGGTGCCGATTATTACGTCCGAGCTGGTCAGGCCGCATGTGCGTACTCGCGGAAGAAGCGCCGAGTCGGTCATGTCGACGGACGTCGAGGCGGTCGAGTTGCTCGGGTTCGGTGATCGGTTCGGGGAGCGGCCGCATGGGTGCCGCGCTGTGCAGGGTGCGGTGAGGCCGATGCTGGTTGTAGGTCGACTCGAACTCGCCGAGCGTGTGGAGCAGGTGGGCCTGGTTCCAGATCAAGGTGCGGTCGAGGAGCTCGTGGCGGCAGGTCTGCACCCAGCGCTCCATGATCGAGTTCATGCGGGGCACGCGGATGCCGGTGGTGACGACCTCGATGCCCTCGGCCTCGAAGACGGCATCGAACGCACGGGTGTAGTTGCTGTCGCGGTCCCTGATCAGGTGTCGGACGGTGGCGCTGGCATCCTGGAGGTCCATGACCAAGTTCCTTGCGGCCTGGGTGACCCAGTCCGCGGTGGGGTGGGCGGTCGCGCCGAGGATGCGGATGCGGCGGTTGGCGTGCTCGATGACGGCGAAGACATAAAGGGTCGCGCCGTTAAGGGTAGTGACGGTGAAGAAGTCGCAGGCCAGAATCGCGTGCGCCTGGCCGCGCAGGAACGCGGCCCAGGTCTGACGGTCACGTTCGGGCGCCGGCTCGATCCCGTGAGGTCGCACGATCTCCCAGAGCGTGGAGGGTGCCACCTTGATGCCGAGCACGGCGAGTTCGCCATGGATGCGCCGATACCCCCAGGAGTTGTCGCCGCGCGACAGAGCAGCGAGGACGGTGACACTCAAGCCTTCGCGAAGCGCAAGCGAGAATCTCGAGACGGTGCCCAGGTCAACCGAGTGGTTCGCGAGCGGGGCACTGATCGGGGGAGACATCGCTCGGTGCCTGGGCCGGTGCCGGCCGGACGGGGCTCCGGAGCGGATCCGGGAGCCGTGCCGGCCGGCGCCGACCTGTGGGCGTGGGATCAGATGTGGCCGCCGGGCGTCACTGTGAAGGAAGCCGGACCGGCCGGCAGGTCCACCGTGTACTGGCGCAGGTAGGTGTCCAGGTACGGTGAGCGCTCTCCCTGGGTGGCTACGTCGTCGGACGGGTCGTCCAGGGACAGCCTCAGGACGGCGCCCGAGACCTTGACGGTCTGACCCGATGGGGTGTCACGCCACGACCCGGTCTGGATCGAGCCGATCTCCACGGCCAGGACATGCCCGGCCGCCAGCGTCCAGTCGGTCGCCTTGAGGTCGACGCTCATCCGGCCCGCCTTCAGCAGGGAGACCTGCTCGTCGAACATCACGGCCTTGCCGTCCGGGCCGACGTCGTAGAGCTTGAGCATGACGTTGCCCTGGCCCTTCGCGGTCAGCGAGATGTTCGGCGTGGCGGTCAGCCGTACGTCCTGGGCGAGCGGCTGCGACCAGACGAAGAAGCTGGAGCTGACCTCACCGGCCTGCTGCCTCTTCGCGATTCCCTTGGCCAGACCCTTGGGTGCCGGCTGCTCGGTCGCCGGGGCGTTCTCCATGTCCCAGTTGCCCGACGGCTGCACCGCCTTGGGCGCCGGCGTGCCGGCTGCGGCCAGGTTGGCGCGGGCGGAGGCACCGCCGTCGTCGAGGTAACTTCCCCTCCCCAGCGGGAGGGTGACGTCGCGCTCCGCCACGGGCCAGGTGTCCTGGGCTCGCCAGTGGCCGGTGGAGTCCTCGACGGAGTACGTCGGGTAGTCGACCGAGGGCTGAACTCCCTTGAGGTACTGGTCGTAGAAGGACAGCGTCTCGTCGTACCAGCCCTCGCGACCCATGGCCAGGCGACCGTCGCCCACCCGGTCGCCACCACGCACGTGGTCCCACTGGCCGACCCAACCGCGCTCCGGGCCGTTGTGGTTGGTGAGGTACTCCTGCATCTCCTCGGGCTTGGTGTTGTTCTCGATGAAGCCCTGGGTGACGAAGAGCGGCGTGTCGGTGCCCTGAGCCATCTTGGCCAGGTCACGGGAGGTCCAGAACGGGTCGTTCTGGTCGGATATCCGGTAGCCGGCCGAGTTCTCGGTCAGGCACCCGGGGTGGTCGTCCTCGTACCGGGCGTTGGCCTGATAGTGCCCGTCGTCGTCCGACAGCGGGGCCATCGTGGCAATGCCGTTGTAGGCATTCGCGGTTCCGGTCACATTCGGGCGGGGGACGCCGTTTGAGTAGATGTACTGGTACATGTCCCAGAGGGGCTCCCCGGCGACAACGGCCTTCAGTGCGGGCTGCTTCAGGTCGTTGCCGATGAGGCCGGTGACGGCGTCGTAGGACTTGCCGTACATGCCCACCGCGCCGGTCGACCACGGCTGGCTCGCGGCCCAGTTGATCGCGGCCTTCACGTCGGCCTGCTCACCGGGACCGCCCCAGTCGAGGCAGCCGGTCGAGCCGCCGAAGCCGCGCAGGTCGACCATGAGGAACGCGTAGCCGTGGGCGAAGAGGTCGCTGCCCTCGATGAAGTCCTGGAAGCGATTCGAGGGACCGGTGTGGGTCCAGCCCTCGGGGTTCGTCTGGCCCATGTGCCCGAAGTACGGGCCGATGGAGAGGATGACCGGCACCTTCTGTCCGTCGGGCACGCCTTCGGGCATCAGCAGGTCGCCGTGCAGTTCGGTACCGGAGCCGTCCGAGGACGGGAAGTAGTGCTGGGTCCAGACCGAGCCCTTTGGGACACGGTCGTTCTGCTCGTGCGTGATGCCGTCGGTCGCGGTGGCGACCGCCGTGGTCGGGGTCTGAGCGGAAGCGGCGGCCGGTGACGCGACGGCGGGGCCGGCGAGTGCGCCGGTCAGTGCCAGAGTCGTGACGAGTGCCAAGGCGGCCCAGCCGGGCGCGCGACGTCTGTTCACATGCTCTCCCGAGTCGTCGGTACGGAGCGGAACGGCGTTTCCGGTAGAGCGGCAGTGCCCTGCCCGTCATCGCAGCGACGACGACGGTCGCACACATGTCAGGAACGGGACCATGTGTGCGAACTCTGGCCGGAACCGATGGCGAGCGAGCCTAAGGTCAGCACTGAAACGCGTCAACGGTGCTGTGTATCCGTCGCGTTACCGATGTGATGGGAACAAGTCCGTTTCCTGTAGAGGCAGTTTGCAGGAGGCGACGGTGGAAACGACTGCTGTATCCCAGTGGACGGGGCTGGTGCGCCAGGTCGGCCGGGTCTTCGCCGACCCTCGCCACGACCCTGAAGGGGGCAGCCGGGAACGCCCTGGCCGCCCAAATCACCGCGTTCGCGATGGCCTGCTGCTCCAGGCCCGGCGTGGGCATGGCAGGCGTCCGTCACTCCCCTTGGGCAGCCGCCCAGCCCAGGGCGTAGCCGAAGCTGTTGAGTGCGCAGTGCACGGCCATGGGCGGGATCAGGCTGCCGGACCGGCGGCGCAGTTCGCACAAGAGCACGCCGGCGATGCCCGTGCCGACGACGGCGGCCGCGACGGACAGGATGACGCCGGGTTTCCCGGCACCGAAGACGGCTTCGGCCGCGGCGTTGGCCTTGGTGAGTCCCCGCGACGGCAGCACGTGCCAGAAGCCGAATAGAGTGGAGGAGACCGCCGTGGCCCATGCGGGGCCACGAAGCCGGTTGATCAAGGCCCACAGGACGCCACGGAAGCCCACCTCCTCCAGCAGCACCGTGCCGAACGGCACGCGCACCAGGACCCGGAACAACTGCTCCGCGGAAGAATGTCCGGCAGCGCGCTTGTCCTTGAAGGCCTCGTGGGTGAGCGGCAGGTGCCACGCGAGGAGGTAGACGGCGAGGACGGCTCCGGCCAGCACGAGTCCCCAGTCCAGCCCACGCTGCGCCGATGCGCGACCGAGGCCCAACTCCTCCCAGCTCAGACCGGACCGGCGGGCGATCGTCACGAGCAGCGCGGCCGCGGTGACGCACACCGGGACATACCAGTCGTCGGACAGCACAGTGGTCAGCGTGCTCACAGCCGTGAGCACGCTGACCGCGAGGAGCAGTGACCGCATGGTCTCTCCAGCATCCCTGACACGTAGGGATCCGGCAGATCACGACGCGCTGAGCAGGCGGGCATACCGGTACGGTTCGCCGCGCTGGACCAGCGCGGGCCTGTGCCGCTCGATAAGTCGTCGCTGCACGTCACGCCGGCGATATCTCCTGGCTGCGGAGACAGGAGATCGCCTGAGCGGGGGTGGGCCGCACGGACTCCCTGCCGAGCGAAGCCGACGCAATCGACTCCACGTGGCCGGTGCAGCGGAGGAGCAGGCGGGCAGGTGCGGCAGAACATGGTCTTCGCATAGTCCCGAGACGTGCGGATCTTGCGGTTGCACCTTCGGTGCCGGGCACGGCGATGCGGCGCATTTCCAGCCCCGCGGGCGGCCTGCACTCCCGGCGGGGAGTCCTCGACGACCGTGCAGTGATGCGGGGGCACGTCGAGGCGGTGGGCACCTCGGGGAAGACGTCGGGAGGTGGTTTGCCGTGTGGGACCGACGAACCCCTGCGACAGAAGATCCAGGACCCACTGTCACAGGTGTCCGTCAGCTGCACGTCTAGCCGCACGTCAGCGTCGGCGCTGCCCAGTCACCGTGGTCGTTGCCGTTGCCGTCGCCGGCGTCACCGACCTTGAGGTCGACCACCTGGGCGCCGCTGACGTCGACGTCGATCGGCACCGCGGCCTGTTTGCCGCGGAGCGTCGGCGTGGTCACCAAGGTCTTGCCGTCGGCGATCACGGAGAACGTCACCGTTCCGGCACCACCTGTCTCGTCGTCGACACCGACGTCCGCCGTCAAGCGAGAGCACTTTCCGGCGAGGTAGAGCTGGACGTCGCTGACCGAGTTGGTGCCCAGGCCCTTGGCGTAACTGACACCGGCGATGCTGATCGGACGGCCGTCCCCGGCCGCCTGTTCGCCGACGCTGCTGTCGCGCTCCACCGGCCCCCACCCGTTGGTGGACGACAGGAACGGCAGGTCGCTCACAGCGCTCTTTCCGGCCGGCGGGGCCGGCGGGATCCCGCCGACGATGCGCTTGTCATCGCCGACAGCCTGCCGTCCGTTCTGCAGGTAGCGCACGGTGACGGTGAGTGCCGAGGCGGACGGCAGTTTCCCGGCCGGCGGCTGGACCTTCCAGGTGAAGGTGGCCGATCCGCCGGGTTGCAGGCGCTTGACCGACGTGGGGCTTGTCGCGCTCACGCTCCAGCCGTCGGGTGCGGAGAGCGAGGCCGTCAGTCGGGCGGCGGACGGTCGGTCCTTCGGCACCTGCACCGTCGCCTCGGCCGTGAAGGCCTGTGCTGACTGGGCGGTGTTCGGCACGTCCAGGGTGACATCCGCTCCGGGACGCTTCGGCATCGCGTACTTGCGGTGGTCGTAGCGGGGGCTGTCGTTCTGCGCGACGCGCAGGGACGAGGCGTAGCTGCCGTAGTTGGTGAGCGAGACCTCGCCCAGGCCGCCGGTGCTGCCGTCCAGGTTCAACACGGCGATGGCGATGCTGTTCCGGCCGTTCGGATCCAGGATCCCGTTGGGGACCGGGAAGGTGTGCTGCGGACCGAGGTAGTTGACGTAGTTGCCGACCTGCCAGCCGTTTACGAAGATCGTGGCACGGTAGTTGCGTGACGGGTCGTCGGTGAACGTCAGCCCGAGAGAGGTGTCCTGGCCGTGCGGCAGGTCCAGGTTGACGTCGGTGCGGTACCAGGAGACCCCGGGGCGCGTGTCGGTCGTCGGCAGGGACACCCGGTTCCAGTTGCCGTCCGGGTAGCCCGGCAGGGACCAGCCGGCCCGCTCGCCGTACAGGCCGCCGGTCGAGAGCGGGCCGCGCACCGTGTCCTGCAGGTCCTCGCCGCCCCGTACGCCCTGCAGCCGCCAGGTGACGGTCGTCAGCGGCGCCCCGACGAGGGAGGCGCTGGTGAGGCCGCGCGCGGTCTTGTTGCCGTTGGTCGAGTTGTAGTCCTCCTCGTGCCCCATGTTCACGGTGAGTACGGAGAGGACGTTGTCCCCCTTGGACTTCACCGAACCGGCCGGGAAGGTGAAGTCGGCGCTGCCTGTGGTGGAGCTGCCCAGGAAGGTGCCGTTGAGCCAGGCGGAGAACGCCTGAGCCTTGCCGCCGGAGTCCGAGACCAGGTGGATGCCGGTCTCCTTGCCAGTGGCGCGGAAGCGGCCGCGGTACCACGTGTTGCCGGTGTGGAACCCGTAGTCGTCCGCGTAGAGCACCGGCAGCGAGTTGATGCCAGAGACGCTGTTGGTGGTCGTCCTGTCGGCCACCTGCCAGCTGGAGTCGTCGAAACCGGGGGCCGCTTCGGGGGACTCCTCGGCGTGCTTCCAACTCGTCAGCGCCGGCAGGTGTATCGGGGCAGCCACCGGGATCTTCCCCGTGAGGCTTCCTGTGTCGCTGGCCTGGGTGTCCGATGCCTTGCCGTTCCAGGTGACGTGGTCGGCAGAGGTGAACACCTCGATGTTCTTGTCATCGGCGTTGTCGCCGCTGAGCGCCACGGTCCGGCCGCCGTCCAGGCTGGTCGCCGTCCGCAGCAGGTGGGTGCCGCGCACGAGCACCGGGCCGGTCGCCGTGTCCTGACGCCAGAAGGTCTCGGCCGTGGCCTTGTCGCCCACGAGCAGCAGCAGCGGGCGCTTGCCGCCGTCGCTGATGCTGATGCGGATCAGGCCCTTGTGCGTGTAGTTCAGTCGCAGGTCACCGGTGGCCGCGTCCCAGGTGGTCGTGACCGCGCCGCCGCTGGTGGTCACGGCGGGCTTGGAGGAGTAGCGAAGGACGGATTCGCCGTCGCTGCCCGGGTCGCCGTAGAACACGGCGACGTCCCGGTTGCCGATGGTCGCGTCGGTCATGATCTCCGACGTCGAGTACTGCAGTTGTGAGTCCCCGAGACCGTAGTTCGCCACGATCACGTGCGAGTCGCGTCCGTCGAGCGTGATCGCGGTGCCCGGCTGCTGCGGCACGACCGGGTAGGTCGGCGTCGCGGTGGCGGCCGCCGGCACGTCGATGGCGTCGATGGACACGTAGTTGTCCGTCGACCCCGAGCTGTGGTTTCCGTCGACGACGATCTTCAGCGTGTGCGCCCCGGGCGTCAGGCCGGTCTTCTGGAAGATCACCGCCTGGTTCTCGCCGCCGGAGTCGTCGACCGTCGCCACCTTGGTGCCGTCGAGGTAGACGTCGGCGTAGCCGTGGTTGTTGGTCTTCGAGCCGATCCAGCGGATCGCGGTGCCGTCGAAGGGGACGGTGACCGAGTCACCGGCCTTGTTGGAGAACGACTCGGTGTGCTTGTAGTCGCCGCCGGTGTAGCTCTGGTCGGCCACGTGCGACCACGAACCGGTGTACTGCAGCGCTGAGTCGGGGTCGTCCCAGGTGTAGGTGGTGTCCGCGGACGGCTGTGCGTTGAAGTCCAGCGAGATGTGGGTCTTGTCGACCGCCGTGGACGTGGAGTTCCCGTGCCGCAGCACGTGGAACTGCGTCTTGGTGTCCGGGTTCATCCGGGCGGTGTCGACGACCGCCGAGTCGTCCGGCGGCGTGGCCCTGATCGCGTCGGTCTTGGTCAGCGGGGCGACCGACTGCGTGAAGTACCCGATCAGCTTGTCCTCGTAGTACTTCGGATCGAGCTGGCGGTTCTCGCGGATCGCGGCCCCGTAGTCGTAGGAGGTGTAGTTCTCCGGCATGCCCAGCCAGCCCCAGTTGGTGCCGCCGTAGGTCATGTAGAAGCTCTGCGCGGTGGCGCCGACGGCGATGTTCTGCTTGTAGAACACGTTGGCGAACTGGTCGTTGATCAGCTGGGCGCACTTGTCGTAGCCCGGCCCGCCCCAGGGGTCGAAGGCGCCACCCTGGAACTCCGGTGAGTACAGCGGCTTGCCGTCCGGGTGGTCGTAGCTGATGTCGGGGACGCCGTTCCACTTCGAGGGGCTCGAGCAGTCGAAGCCCTGCGGGTAGGAGTCCGGTCCGTCGACGTCCAGGGCGCCGGTACCGGAGTTGAAGGTGCCGTTGTTGTTGCCGGTCAGTGGTACCGTGATGCCGTCGGCGCGGGCCTTGTCCTCCAGGTGCTTCATGTAGGAGCGGCCGGCGGCCGTGCCGTTGTAGTACTCGTTCTCGACCTGGTAGGCGATGACCGACCCGGTGCCGTTGGTCAGCTGGTGGCGGGCGATGATCCGGTCGATCTGGGTCAGCCACTCGTCCGCGTACTTCAGGAACTGCGGGTCGTCGCTGCGGTTGTGCCCGGCCTTGGTGGTCATCCAGCCGGGCAGACCGCCGCTGTCGACCTCCGCGTTGATGTACGGCGCCGGGCGCGCAATCACGTAGAGCCCGGCCTCCTGGGCCATGTCGAGCAGCTTGTCGGCGTCACGCACCCCGCTGAAGTCGTACACGCCCGGCTTCGGCGAGTGGTATCCCCAGTCGAAGTACAACGAGGTGGCGTTGAACCCGGCGGCCTTCATCTTCTGGAAGATGTCGCGCCACAGGTCCGGACTCGGGAGCCGGAAGTAGTGGAACTCGCCGGACCACAGGTAGGTGCGCTTGCCGTCGACGAGGAACGAGTAGCCGTCGAGGCTCACCGTGTGCGCCCCCGTACTGGCGGCAGACGCGGCGGCGGGTGGCCTGCCGACGTCCTGCGCCGCGGCGGGCGCGGTCATGCCGGCGGCCAGGGCGATGGTCGCGGCCGTCGCGAGGACCGCCCTCCACCACCCACGGCGAACGGGTCTCGCAGCTTCTGAACCGATCCGATTACTCCGCACTGCGACCTCCATACCGCCTGAGCGATCAGCATCAAACAGACTCAGGCAAAGTCGAACAGTAAAGGGGCGCAAGGAGCGACACAATGGGTCGGGAGCACGCGGTCGAGGTGGCAGGGGCGCCTTGGAAGCCGTACGTCCGTCCGGTCACTGACCATGCGTCACGGGGTACGGTCACCGAACGGCACAGGAGGGGCGGAGATGACTGGCAAGAGCACCCTGACGCTCCTGAAGGCCTATCACGAGGCTTGGGAGCGTGGTGACCGGGAAGCAGGCCGCGGACATCGTGATCACCACCGCGCTGATCCCGGGCCGGTCGGGACCGCGCCTGGTGACGGCGCGGGACGTGGCGGTCATGAAGCCGGGCAGCGTCATCGCCGACATGGCCGCCGCCCAGCGCGGCAACGTCGAGGCCACCGTGCCGGGACGTGCGGTCGTCACCGACAACGGCGTCACCATCATCGGCTGCACCGACCTGGCATCCCGGCTGCGGGGTCCCCGGCGAGTTGTGGCCAGGGATCCGGCCATGGGCCCGGTGTTGCTGTACGGGGATGCGCTGTGCAGGTCGTGCGCGACGACGATTTCGCCGTCAAGGCGCGCCACCGGCCCGGCCTCAACGAAATCCGGAAGTGATCACTGTCGCGGACGCCTTGCTGACTGCTTCTGCCGAGAACCACTGGTGCGTGGGTCGGCCTGCAGGTCCAGTCTCAGCACACTCTGCACCTCCTCGACCCGGGGTTCGTGCTCGATGTGCTGACGCAGTTCGGCGAGACGCTCACGGGGTTCTGGCCGTCGTAGAGCACCTCGCCCCTTGACGTTGCGTTGACGGTTCGTCAGGGTGCATGCGGTCAAGCTGGAGTTCCTGGAGCCGGACGATCTGATCACCGCGATCGATGCCTCAGTGGACGCCGTGAAGTTCACCGGTTCAGTCGGACACCTGCTGAACCGCTGGGCCGGCACCTGTGCCTGGAGAAGCATTGCCATACGAGGGGTATTGACGGGCCTCGCCGACACCTTAAGATCCCTGCTGCTCGAAGTACCGATCATCATACGAGATATCGAACGGAGCCAGCTGACAGCTCAGGCCGGCTGCCCTACTCCGGCCGGTACGCAACGCAACGGTCTGTCACAAAGGAATGAGCCGCATGCCTTCAGATGCCGGAGTGCCGCGCAGAACCGTCCTCACCGTCCTGGGCGCCGCCTCCCTCGCCGGGACCTTCGCCGCCGCCGCTCCCGCCGGGGCCGCCGGACTCACCGGCACAACCGCGAGCGCCACTGCCGCGGACCTCCCCGCGGCAGCCGTCCACTGGACCTTCGACGAAGGCTCCGGCACCTTGGCCGCCGACTCCTCCGGCAACGGTCGCACCGCGACGCTCCAGGGCGCGGCCGGCTGGGACACCGGCAAGGTCGGCACCCACAGCCTGAGCCTCAAGGCAGGCGGCAACGCCACGGCGTCCGGTCCGGCCCTCGACACCTCCAAGGCGTTCTCGGTGGGCGCCTGGGTCAACCTCGCTCAACTGGGCGGCTACCAGACCGCCGTCAGCATCGACGGCAAGGCCGTCAGCTCCTTCTACCTGGGGCTGCGCGACGACACCGGCACCTTCGCCTTCGCCCGGCTGGGCTCGGACGCCACTCAGAGTGCCGCGGTGGCGGCCGCCGCTTCAGCGCCCGCCACCAACACCTGGATCCACCTGGTCGGCGTCAGCGACCCGACCGCCGGCGTCATTCGCCTCTACGTCAACGGCGTGCTGGAGGGGGAGACCGCCTACACCGCGGGCTGGGCCGGCAGCGGCGACACCGCCATCGGCCGTGCGCTCTACGGCGGTGGGCACGTCGACCAGTGGCACGGCCTGATCGACGACGTATGGATGTTCCCGTCCGTCCTCACCTCCGACCAGGTCGCAGCGCTGGCCGGGGTCCCCGTGGAGACCACGACGCCGCTGCTGAGCGTGGACGTCGGCAACCCCGCGCACGCCGTGTCCCCCATCCTCCCCGGCTTGATGTTCGAGGACATCAACCACTCCGGCGAGGGCGGCATCTACGCCGAGCTGATGCAGAACCGCTCGATGATGGCCAGCGACACAACGCCCGTCCACTGGTCCGCCGTCGGTGGAACGACCCTCGCACTCGACACCGCCACCCCGCTCAACGCCGCACTCAACCGTTCCCTCAAGGTCGTACTGCCGAGCAGCGCGGGGGCCGGAAACCGGGCCGGCGTCGCCAACGACGGCTTCTGGGGAATACCCGTGCGGCCCAGAACCGCCTACACCGCCAGGCTGTTCGCCAAGGCCTCGCGACGCATCGGCCCGCTCACGGTGGCCCTCGAGTCGGCGGACGGCGCGACGGTGTACGCGTCCGCGCACGTGCCCCACATCGGCACCGCCTTCCCCGACCGCCCGTTCGAGCTGACCCTGCGCACCGGTTCGCGCACCCCCGTGGTCGGTGACGCGAGGCTGACCGTCACCACGGCCGACCCGGCCGCCGCAGGCGAGACCCTGTGGCTCCAGCACGTGTCCCTCTTGCCACCCACCTACAACAACCGGCCCAACGGCCTGCGCATCGACCTGATGGAGAAACTGGTCGCTTTGAGGCCGAAGTTCCTGCGCTTCCCCGGCGGGAACTTCGTCGAGGGAAACACCATTGCGACACGGTTCAACTGGAAGAACACCATCGGTCCGGTCTGGGAGCGCCCCGGCCACATGGACGACGCGTGGGGCTACTGGTCCACGGACGGCCTCGGACTCCTCGAATACCTGGAATGGGTCGAGGACATGGACGCCCAGCCGGTCCTCGCCGTCTACGCCGGCTACTCGCTCAAGGGTGAACACGTCACCGGCGACGCGCTGGAGCCGTTCGTCCAGGACGCACTCGACGAGATCGAGTACGTCACCGGTCCTGTCACCAGCACCTGGGGCGCACGACGTGCCGCCGACGGACATCCGGAGCCGTTCCCGCTGGAGTTCGTGGAGATCGGCAACGAGGACTGGTTCGACTCCTCGGGGTCGTACAACGAGCGGTTCGCGGCCTTCTACGACGCGATCAAGGCGAAGTACCCGCATCTGAAGCTGATCGCCACGACGTCCGTGACGAGCCGCACGCCGGACCTGATCGACGAGCACTACTACCTCGCGCCATCCGCCGCCCAGGCCTCCACCCACAAGTACGACAACCGGGACCGTAATTCGACGAAGGTGTTCGTCGGAGAGTGGGCCGCGCAGGAGGGCCGCCCCACACCCGACCTCAACGCGGCGCTCGGCGACGCCGCTTGGCTGGCCGGGCTGATCCGCAACTCCGACCAGGTCCTCATGGAGTGCTACGCGCCGCTCTTCTCGCACGTCAAGAACAACGTCTGGGCCACCAATCTGATCGCCTACGACAACCTCACGAGCTACGTGTCGCCCAGCTACTGGGCACAGCACATGCTGACGAGCAGGCTCGGCAACACGGTGCTGCCGGCCGCCGCGCGTGCGCTGCCCGGCCTCGCCACCGTGGCCACCCGCTCCGGGAACCGTCTCTACCTCGCGGTCGTCAACTGCGGGACGGAGAAGGTGAACGTGCCGGTCGAGCTGAAGGGGCTGGCCAAGGGGGTCAAGCGGCAGGCCACCGCGACGGTCCTGACCGGCCCCTCGCGCGCCACCACCAACACGCCGACGGCACCCGACACGTTGGTGCCCAGGACGAGCACTGTGACCGGCGTGGCAGCGTCCTTCACCAGCACCGTGCCGCCGCTCTCGGTCACCGTGCTGGAACTCGTCCTGACCTGATCGGTCACTGCTCGACGCGCCTGTTTCCTGCAGAGTGCGGGTGACACCCGCGATGACGGCGGTCGTCAGCACCCAGCCGAAGGCGATCAGCAGGTAGGTCAGCCACTGGAGGCTGTTGTTCGACCAGTACCAGGCCGTCCGCTGCCCCAGACCGCCAATGGGGATCAAGAGGTCGAGTGTGTAGACGAGGGGCTGGAACGGGGCGCCTTGGCCTTGTTGGACCGGCTTGGGGGAGTGAGTGCCGAAGGACAGCGTGCCCAGCAAGATCAGCGCGAGGAGCCAGACGCCTGCCAGCCAGGGGCGGTAGCCATAGCCGACGGTCGCGTCGAGCAGGTGGCTCCACACGCGCGCGGCGGGGCGCTGGGACCGGGAGGGGCGCGCAGGGCGGGACCGAACCCGTGAAGCACCGGTGGAAACCCTGCGGAAGCAGTGCCGGTGGGGCCGCTTATGCTGCCCCAGACGATCACGCGGAACCTGGGGAGGGTGCGGCGGCATGTTCGACAAGCTGTTCGGCAGGGGTGCGGAGAGACCAGTGGCGGATCCGTACGCCCTTCCCGTCCCGCGCAGGCAGAGGAATGGGATGTACACGCTGCGCGCGCTCGGAGACGCGCGGGTGCTCGCGCTGGTGGAGGCGGCCGACGCGGGTGACTGGGTGGCGGTCAAGGCGGCGCTGGCCCCCTTCGATCTCGGCCGTGACGATCAAGTCCTCGGTGAGCTGGCCGACCTGAACGGTGTGCAGGACTGGATCGGCCAGGCCGTCGAGGAGGACAAGGAGTACCGGACGACGGCCCTGCTGATATCCGGGGCGCGCCACATCAACTGGGGCTGGGAGGCGCGCACCCGTGCGCGTGCCGTGGACGTCACGCCGGAGCAGTGGCGGGTTTTCCACGAGCGGCTCCACATCGCCGAGGAGCAGCTGCTCGAGGCCGCCGAGTTGCGGCCGGAATGGGTCACGCCGTGGCGCCGCCTACTCACCTCCGGCCGCGGCATGTCGCTGGGCCCCGCCGTCAACGAGACCCGGCTCGACGCCGCCCTGCGCCGCGACCCGCTGGACCTGGAGACGCACGTCGAGTGGGTGTCGCAGTTGCAGCCCCGTTGGGGCGGCGAGCCGGGCCAGGCCTTGGCGTTCGCCCGTGAGGCGTTCGCCGGGGCGCCTGAGGGGCATCGCCTCGGCTGTGTGATCGCCATGGCCCATATCGAGGAGTGGGTGGAGTCGGACAGCAAGGACTGCCTCGACACAGCTGGCACTCAGGAGGAGTTGAGGGATGCGGCCAGGCGCAGCATCCTCCACCCCGCCTACGAGCGACGCCCGGGCTGGCAGCAGGACTTCAACATGTTCGCCATGGCCCTGGCGCTGTCTTCGGAGAGCATCGTGGCCCCGCGTGTCTTCTACGAGCTTGGTGGCGCCTACACCTCGTGGCCATGGAGGTTCATGGCGCAGCCGGAGAAGATGTACGCCCGCTTCCGGCGCACCGCCTGAGCCCGCCACCCCGCCTGTCACTCCTCGATCACCCAACCCCGGACTGCCCGATGACTCTGCCCGACACTCCTGTGACTCCGGCCGGCGCCGACCGCACCTTCCAGGTGGATCTGCGCGGCCTCGTCGATCTCCTCTCCCACCACCTCTACTCCAGCCCCCGCGTCTACCTGCGCGAACTCCTGCAGAACGCGGTGGATGCGCTGACTGCGCGGCACGGCCTCGACCGGGCCGCCCCCGCCGACGCCTTCGGTATCCGCCTGTACGCCGATGGTTCGGTTATAAGTGTCGAGGACGACGGCGTCGGTCTCACCGAGGCCGACGTGCACACCTTCCTCGCCACGATCGGCCACAGCAGCAAGCGCGCCATGGGGGTCCCCCCGGCCGAGCACATTCGAGGCTGGGGGAGGATCGCCGAGCAACGTGGCGACTTCATCGGCCAGTTCGGCATCGGCCTGCTCTCCTGCTTCCTGGTCGCGGACGAGATCCATGTAGTGAGCCGTTCCGCGCGCACCCCCGACGCCCCCGTCGTGGAGTGGCGGGGACGCGGTGACGGCAGCTACAGCTTCCGCACCCTGCCCGCCTCCGCCCGCCCCCGCCCCGGCACCACCGTCACACTGACGCCGCGCGTCGACACAGGCGAGTGGACCCGGCCGGCACAGGTGCATGCGCTGGCCCGGCACTTCGGCTCTCTGCTGCGCCACCCCGTGACCTTCGACGACGGCACGGGCGGCCCGGGGGCATCCGTCAACCCCGAGCCCGCGCCTTGGGCGCGCACGTACCCCACGCCGGGAGCACGCTCCCGCGCGCTGGCCGCGTACGGCGAGGAGATCTTCGGATTCACGCCGCTGGACACCATCGAGCTGGACCTGCCGGCCGTCGGCCTGAAGGGCATCGCGTGCGTGCTGCCCGAGGCGGTACCGGCCGGGCGCCGCCACGGCCACCGCGTGCACGTCAAGGGCATGCTGCTGTCCGAGCAGGCCGAGGAGATCCTGCCCGAGTGGGCGTTCTTCGTACGCTGCGTCGTCGACGCCGAAAGCCTGCGTCCGACGGCGTCCCGCGAGTCCCTGTACGAGGACGACACCCTCGCCGCGGTCCGTGATGCCCTCGCCGAACGGCTGCGCGCGTGGATCGCCCGGACCGCCGCCAGCGACCCGGACCTCCTCGGGCGCTTCCTCCAGGCCCACCACCTGGCCGTGAAGTCGCTGGCGGTGCACGACGACGAGATCCTTCGGATGCTGCTGCCGTGGCTACCGTTCGAGACCACCGACGGACACGCCACGCTGGACGAGTTCGCGCGCACCCACCGCACCGTGCTCGTGACATCCAGCGTGGAGGAGTTCCGGCAGGTCGCGGCGATCGCCTCGGCCGCCGGGCTCGGCGTCGTCAATGGCGGCTATACCTACGACCGTGAACTGGTCCACCGGTTGCCGGAGATCAGGTCGGAGGTCAACGTCGCTGACCTCGACCCGGCAACGCTCACCGCCCACCTCGACCCCGTCGACCGAGAGACGGAACTGGCCGCCGCAGCTTACCTCGCCCTGGCCCGCGACGCCCTCGCCGTCTTCGACTGCGATGTCGCGCTGCGCACCTTCCAGCCCGTCTCCGCTCCTGCCCTCCTCCTCGACAGCCGCGAGGCCCGGCACGAGCGCACTCGTTCCCAGCTCGCCCGCGAGCAGCAGGGAGGCCTCTGGGGCGACATCCTTGGCCACCTGCGTCAGGAGGCTCCGCGGGCCCAGCTGATCCTCAACCAGCTCAATCCGCTGGTCCGCACGGCCGTCACCATCGACGAACCCGAACTGGCCCGCACCAGCGCCGAAGCCCTCTACGGGCAGGCGGCGATGCTGTCCCGGCGCCCGCTCAGGCCCGCCGAATCGAGTCTCATCAACCGCTCCTTCCTCGACCTTCTCGCCCACGCCCTCCGCAAGGACAGCTGACGATGCCGACCGCACCCCAGACCACTGACGAGCTGTACCAGGCGCTCCAGGAGAACGACCGGCGCCCCTACGGCCGTACCCGCACCGTCACGGCCGAGGAACTGGTGGACGCCGCCGAGCAGTTCGCGGAGCCGATCCCGCTCGTCCACGCGCTCCTCGAACTCCAGGAGGCGTACACCTACGGCTCCGAACCGCGGAAGTCGCCCGTCGTCTTCGCTCGCCTGCTCACCCTCTTCGACGAGCAGCCCGACGTCTTCGACGAGCGCCTGCGCCACATGCTGTTCTGGCGGTTCAAGTGGGTGGCCAACGCCCTGCGCGCGCTGCCCGAGATACCGCTGGCCAGCCTGCGCCAGTGGTTGACGGAGATGCGCGACCGGTACGAGAAGGCCGGCCTCGGCCTCCAGCCCTACTACGGACAGGCGTACCAGCTCGCCGCCCACGTCGGCGAGGGCACCACCCTCGCCTACGAGCTGTGGGCGGGCCGTACCCGCACCAGGCTCAGTGACTGCGAGGCCTGTGAGATCTGCGAGCGCGCTCTGTACCACCTCGCGGCGGGCGACGACGAGCGGGCGCTGCGCACCTGGGAGCCCGTCCTTGAGGGGAAGGAATCCTGCCAGGAGGAGCCCGCCCGCTCCGTCTCGTACGCGCTGCTTCCCCTGCTGCGCACCGGCCGCAGCGACCGGGCCCGCGAGCTGCACCTGGCCGGTTACCGCGGCTGCCGCCGCAATCCCTCGATGTCCGGAGAGGTCGGCCGGCACCTGGAGTTCTGCGCGCTGACCGGCAACGAGGCACGCGGCCTGGAGCTGCTCGCCGAAAACCGGAGCCTGTTCGACGACGTCGACTCGCCGCTGGACCTGCTCAGCTTCCTCACCGGCGTGGAAGTCCTCCTGCAGCGCGTCGAATTCCTCGGCCACGGCGAACTGCCCGCCGCCGGATACGCGGGCCGCATCTGGACGGTGGCCGGCCTGCGGGCCGAGGTGCGTGGCCGCGCCGACGACCTCGCCGCCCGCTTCGACGCCCGCAACGGAACCACGGCCCACACCGACCGGCGCAGGGCCCGCCTCGATCGTGCCCCCCTCCTGGACGCACTGGAACTGACCCTGCGCACCCGCGGCCTCGACGACGTGGCCCCAGCCGCCCCGGCTGCCGCGCCTGCCGCCCGCACGGCCGCCGCCGTTCCCGAGTCGCTGCCCGAACTCATCGTCCGGGCACGGGCGTTGGACGAACAGGGGCATCCGGACGCAGCGGTCTGCTGGGCACGGCTGCGCACGCTCGTCGCCGCCCCCGACTACGCCCACCCCGACGACCCGGCCGTGGGACCGCTCGTACAGCTGCGCGCGGACCTGCTGGCCGACGAGGCGAGCCGGGCGGGCGAGAAGGACGAGTTCGACGAAGCCGCCGCCCTGCACGAGGAGGCCGCGCGCCTGTACGACGAGGCCGGAGCGCCGGGGCACGCGGCGCTCGCCCGCGCCTGCGCCCTGCTCCCCGCAGGCGAGATCCCCGCGGAGCGTGCCGACGGAGCCGAGGCGAAGGCCGCCGCGCTGACCGCCGCCCACGCGGCCCTCGTCCGTTTGCACGAGGAGACGCTCGGCCTCGCCCCGTACCTGGAGGCCCGTATGCTACGGCTGCGGGCGACCGCGCTCGGCCTGCGTCTGCAGACGTCGAGGAACGAGGAGCACGTCGCGCCGGTCTTCGCCGAGGTGGACCTGCTGCTCGCCTTCGCCACCCGGCACGACATCGCCGGACAGGTCTCCGGCGCCCGCATGCTGCGGGCCAGTACGTACGCCCTCTCCGGCGATCTGCCTGCTGCGGTCACGGAGATCGACGCCCTCCTCGACCGGCTGAAGGCGCACGGCCCCGCCTGGCACCTGCCGCGCACACTCGGACTGCGCGGCCGGATCCAGCTGGGCCTCCAGGACGCGCAGGCCGCGCACGCGGACCTGACCGAGAGCCTGCGACTGGCCGCCGACTGGCCGTCCGACACGGTCGACACCGCCCGCCTCCATGGTGATCTGGCCCAGGCCTGCATGCACATGGGCCGCCCCGACGAGGCACTGCGGCACCTGACGCGCTCCGCGGAGCTGGAACTGCGTCACGGCAGCCGGACGGACGCGTTCTGCACCTACAGCAACGCGGCCCAGCTCAGCCTCGACGTGGGTCGCGTCGAGGACTGCATCGCTCTGCTCGACTCCGTCCTGGCCGAACCGGACGTCGCCGCCGGAGAGCTGGACGACCGGCTCGTCGCCCAGCTGCGCCTGACCCGCGCCCGCGCGCTGCACGCGGGGGAGGACCTCAAGGCCGCCACGGCGGAGTTCGCCGCCCTCGCGGCCGAGTCGGCCGGCTGGGACGACGACCCCGGGAGCCACGCCATGATCGCCGCGGAGACTGCCGTGCTCCTCGCCGAGTCCGGCGAGTTCGGCCGGGCCCGCGAGGCCGCGAACCAGGCCCTCGCCGCCCACGTCCGGGCCCCGCGCTACGAGCAGCTCAGCAGCTGCCTGCGCGAACTCGCCCGCCTCCAGGCCCAGCAGCAGGGTTCCGAGGGCCTGGCCGACGCCCTCGCCTTCCTCGCCGACGCGGGCAGGATCGCCGACGAGGCCCGCGCTGCGGGGTACGAGGCCCGTGGCCGCTCCCTGGACAGTGCCCTGGCCTACGAACACGGACGGGTCAACGCCTACGCCCGTGCGTACGAGCCCGCCCTGGCGGCCCTGGACAAGGCCCTCACCCTGCTCTGCGAACCGGGACCCGACGTGGACCACGCCGGTGAGTGGGCCGAGTGCGTCCGTCTCGCGGGTGCCGTGGAGGGCATCTACCTGGAACGCCCCGCCCCAGCCCTCACCCGCCTCGACGGGGCGGTCTCCCGCCTCACCGCCCTGGGCCACACCGAGGAGACCGAGCCGCTGACCTCCCTGGCGGCCCGGCTGCGCGACGAGGGGTGATGCGTCGGGGGCGGTGCCGGGGTGGCAGCCTGCCCCGGCACCGGGGGCGCCGCCATCCTTGGACATGTGTGGGCTTCGTGCAGGGCATCGGCGCGGCACTCGTCAGCCCGGCGGCGCTGTCCCTGGTGACGCTGCTGTTCATCCGGCCGCAGGAAAGGGCGCGGGCGATGGCCATCTGGAGCGGCCTCGCCGGAGTCGGCGTGGCCCTGGGCGTCGTACTCTCAGGGATCCTGACCGACCTCGCCTCCTGGCGCTGGATCGCCAAGCGCGGTCGGCCTGACGTCCTCGGAGCCGTCCTGGTCACCCTCGGCCTGCTCCTGGTCGTGTTCGGTCTGCTGGAGAAGGGCAACCACGCGTGGCGCGGAGGCGGCCGACGCGACCGGGAGCGCGGTGCCCGCGAGGGCGAGCGAGACAGTGACGAGTGCGGTGGCCGTGGCCCGGCGGTGGCACCGGCGTGACGGCATGGCAGAACTGCTTCCCATACGTGTGTTGCCTCCCGGTAGAGGCGTTCGCCCCCCGATGTGCAGCTCAAGCGCAGGGCGCCGTAGAAAAAATCCTTGATCCGCGGCAATACTTCGCAGTTCGGCGACCATTGACTGCACGTAAGCCACGCGTCGGCGCGGGCTGTTCAGTGAGGCCCAAGGGAGACGGCTCCCCACCTCGCCGTCTCGGAGGATGCTCAGTCGAGACAGAACTCGTTGCCCTCGATGTCCTGCATCACGAGGCACGACTCGTTGTCCTCATCGGCAAGCAGTAGTCGCACGCGTACCGCGCCGAGCGCGACCAGTCGTGCGCATTCGGCCTCAAGCGTGGCCAGGCGCTCTTCACCCACGAGCCCGGTGCCGACCCGCACGTCCAGATGCAGCCGATTCTTGACGACCTTGCCTTCGGGAACGCGCTGAAAGAACAGTCGCGGGCCCACACCTGAGGGATCAATGCATGCGAACCATGAACCCCGATCCTCAGGCGGCAGCGTGCGGTCGAAATCGCCCCAAGTAGCAAACCCCTCCGGCGGCGGCGGTACGACGTACCCCAACACCTCGCACCAAAAACGAGCGACGCGTTCAGGTTCTGCGCAGTCGAAGGTGACTTGGAACTGCTTGATCGATGACATCGGCGCACCATAGCAGGCCGGGAAGGATCGGGTAGGTGAAGTACAGGGCGTCGATCCCCTTCGTCGCCTCCGCCAGGGAGTTGAGGTCGAGGACGTCGCCTTCCACGATCTGCGCCCCGAGGCCGGCATGCCTCTCGGAGCGCTCAAGCTTATGGTGATGTGGGGTGGGCCGGTCGGGGGCGAAGGCCCGGGCGATCGGCACCGCTGTACTTCGGCAACAAGTTGCTGCGACGTCCGGCGCGGGCAGGTGGGGTACCGGCCCGAGAGAGCTCAACGACCTTCTCCAGGAGTCCTGCTGGGGCGGTTCGGTCACATCCCGCTGCTCGAACTCTCACTTCACGGCGTTGATGGCCGATTCGATGACCTTGGCGACCGGATCCGGGTTGGAGATGAGGGTGAGGTGCGAGCCACCTTGGAACTCGGTGACCTTCGAGCCTGCGCGCCGGGCCATCTTCATCTCGGACACGGGGGTGATGATCTGGTCTCCGCTGCTGATGAAGTACCAGGAGGGAATGGTCTTCCACGCTGCGTACTTGGAGGGGGTGTCGAATGCGGCGCTCGAGGCGGCGCGTTGCGAGGCCCAGAGATCTGTGGCCTGTTGCACCGGCAGGCTGTTGGCGAAGTTCTTGAGGAAGATGTCCTTCTTGAGATAGAGATTGCTGGCTCCAGCCGGAGCGTTCGCGTAGGGCACCGAGTCGAACAACGTGTTGGCTGGCGCTTTCAGGGCGGATGTTAAACCGCTCAGAGAGCCGGTGGTCTCCCCGACGGCAGGAGCAGCGGCGTCGACGTAGACGAGTGCCTTCACGTTCCCGCTCTCAGCGGCGGCATTAGTGATCACTGAGCCGCCGTAGGAATGGCCCACCAGGACGACGGGCCCGGGGATGCTCCGCAGGAAGGAGGCGACCGTGCGCGAGTCGCTGGTCAGGCCTTCCAGTGGGTTGGCGATGGCGCGGACGGCGTACCCCTTGCGCCGGAGAATCTCGAGCAGGTCCGGGACAACGGCATCGCGGAGAAGGACGTCACCGTCTACGTCGGCCCCCGCTGCCACTTCGTCCAGTACGCCCTGCGGGGCGGCGACATGTTCAACCAGGTCGCCGTGTTCGAGTCGCCCAAGGCCCTGGCCGGCCAGGCCGAGTGGGGCACTCCCGACGAGCTGGACGCGGCCTTCGAGGCCACCTGCGACACCGTGCGCAAGGGCATACCGCTGATGTGGCGGGAACGCTGATGGCAGATGCTCGACCGCGACCCCGTCGAGACCTGGGTGCACGGGCGGATCGCCCTGCTCGGCGACGCCGCGCACCCGCCGCTCCAGTACATGGCGCAGGGCGCGATCATGGCGATCGAGGACGGCTGGGTGCTCGCCCGGCACTACGCCCGGCTGGCCGAGGCCGCTCCGGCGGGCACCCGACCGGACTGGGACGCCGCGCTGACGGCGTACGAGGCGGTACGGGTGGAGCACTGCGACCGGGTGCAGACCACGGCCCGCGCCTGGGGCGAGCTGTGGCACCTCGACGGTGAGGCCCGGCACCGGCGCAACGCGATCATGCGGGCGCGGGACACCCATGACTACTCCTTCACCGACTGGGTGTACGGCCCGACCGCGCTGACGCCGGACGAGGAGCCCCCCATGTTCACGCCGATCCCGCTGTCCTCGGCGGTCGTCGAGGACGCGGCGGACGAACCCCTGACGGTGACGGGGAGCGGCACGCTGTGAGCGATGCCTACCTCTACGCCGCGGCCCGCACCCCGTTCGGCCGGTTCAACGGAGCTCTGGCCGGGGTACGGCCCGACGATCTCGCCGCCACCGCGCTGACCGACATGCGCCGGATCGGACAGGACACTCCTGACTTCGCGTGCTTCCAGTACTGGAAACGGAACGGTGGCGCCCGCGAGCCCTTCCGAACTCGTGGGCGCCACCTCGGAGGAGACCCGTTCCTGCGTGCGTCAGGTGTGCAGGAGCCGTAGGTCGATCGCGTCGGCCATTGCCTTCATGCCCGCGTCGTTGGGATGGATGTGGTCGCCCGAGTCGTAGGCCGGGGCGAGGGCCGCGGGGTTTGCGGGGTCGCGCATGGTCTGGTCGAAGTCGATGACGCCGTCGAAGGCACCGCTCGTGCGGATCCACTGGTTGACACTTTGGCGGATCGTCTCGGCGGCGGGCGTGTAGTACCCGTTGCCCTCGTCGGGCATCAGGGTTGCGCCGATGATGTTGACGTGGGCGGCATGTGCCTCGTCGATCAGGGTGCGGTAGCCGTTGATGAGGTCCTGGGCGCTCAGCGGCCGGCCGTCGGGGCCGGCGTTGTTGCCGATGTCGTTGATGCCTTCGAAGAGGATCACGTCCTTGACGCCTGGCTGGCCGAGGGCGTCGTGCCCGAAGCGCTTGAGGGCGCTGACCCCCTGCCACAGGTTGGGGACGTCGGTGAGGACGCGGTTGCCGCCGATGCCGGCGTCGACGACGCTCAGCCTCTGCGGGCCCGGTTCGGTGCCCAGCCGACGTCCGAGGAAGTCCGGCCACCGGGTGTAGGTGCCCGTGGAGGAGTGGTAGCCGTCGGTGATGGAGTCGCCGAAGGCGACGACGGTGCCCTTCGCGGTCGGCGACACGACGTCCAGCCCTGCCAGGTAGTACCACGAGGTCGTAGTGGTGCCGAACGCGGCGGCACTGTCGTCACCAGTGTGATTGCCGGAGGCGATGTAGGTCGTGTCGAATGCGTCGGAGTGCCAGGTCGACGTGCCCGTCGTGCCGGGCACGTAGAGGCTGACGAGCAGGTTCTCCCCGGCGCTGACCGAGATCGGGATGACGTCGCTGACCGCCTCTTCGCCGGCGGGGACCGTGACGTGGACGGAGTTGCCGAAGGTGACGTTCCGGGTGGTGCCGCGCGTCGCCTCTCCACCGCCGGCCTGGACGGCCACGTCCACGGCGCTGATGTCGAGCGGGGTGGTGCTGTACCGGTTGGACAGGGTGATCCGTGCGCCCGAACCCGCGACGCTGCTGTGCACCACCATCCGGATGGTCTGGTTGGTGAAAGACGGGCCGCCGGTCGTCATGCTGGGTGACCAGGCACTGACCCGGGTGCCCTTGCCGGCCGTCGAAGACGTGGCGGCGCTTGCCACGTTCGCCGTGCTCAGCGGAACGACCGCCAGGGCCATACCGGTCAGCGCGCCGACCACGGACAGCAAGGACCTGCGACGCGGTCGGCAACCCGCCGCGAGGCTTTCCTTCTTGGGGGACATCGTCAATCTCTCCACTCTTCTCGTCGTCCGCGGCGGGCTGGGCTCGCCGGCTCCGGGCTGAGGTGCTGCGGGGGCGTATGAGGCGGCGTCATCCCATGTCCACCCGGCGAAGACGCGCAGCATGCTGCGGACACCATGAATCCCCATCTCGGCGGGGAAGTTCGACCCGGTCCGGATTCAGGTCACAGACGGTATTCCGGACAGGAGGACGGTCAGTCGAATGACACGTCACAAGGTGGGGCTTCTTCGGCGGCCGGACATACGCCACCGACGTGGCGGTCAGGGGCTGGTCCTGACCGCCACGACCAGCGCGGCGGTGCCCTGCCCACAGGGCCTCGTTACGCGGGCCGAACGGGCCGTCCGGTCACGGGTGCCGAGCCGGCCTCATCCGAGGTTGCCCAGCGTGACGGACTTACCGGGGGTGAGGCTGATCTTGCGCGAGGCGCTGCCGGCGACGACGGTCGTGTCGCGACCGCCGACGCTCTTCAGCGTCACCTGGGTGACCTTGCCGTTCTTCCAGCTGAGGTCGGCGACGAAGCCGCCGCGGACGCCGACGCCGGACACCGAGCCGGATTCCGCCCACGCGGCGGGCAGCGCGGGCAGCAACTCGACGTGGCCCGGGCGCGAGTAGACCAGCATCTCGATGATCGCGGAGGGGGTGCCGAAGTTCGCGTCGATCTGGAAGATGCCGCGGCCCCCACCCATGTCCATGATGTCGAAGAGGTTCGCCGCGCTGCCGTTGCTGCCGTTCACCGACGGCTTCAGGTTGTTGACGACGAGTTGGTAGGCCTTCTCCGCGTTCTTCAGCCGGGCCCAGCACAGGCTGCGCCAGGCGTTGGCCCAGCCGAAGCTGTTCATACCGCGGGCAGTCAGCAGGGCCGTCGCGCCGGCGAGGATGTCCTTGGGCGTGGAGTCGTCCGGGCGGATCCGGTCGCCGGGGAAGAGGCCGATGAGCGGGGAGAGGTGCCGGTGTGTGGTCTCGCCGAGGTTGTCGGGCGACATCCACTCCTCCAGCCAGCCGGTCGTGGGGCTGACCACGGGCAGGTACAGGCGCTGACGCAGACCGTCGATGGTCGCGCTGTAGGAGGTGTCCTTGCCGAGTACCTGAGTTGTGGTGTGGTAGTTGCCGAAGAGGTTCCACACCAGTTCCTGGGCGTAGGTGATGCCCTTGGCGTCGAGCGGACCCTGCTCGGGCGACCAGTCACTGTCGGCGATCAGGACCTGGCGCGAGGCTCCCGAGGCGTCGGTCACGCTCGTGGTGATGAGGCGTGCCTCCCAGAACTCCACGGCGCCCTTGATGAGGGGGTAGATCTTTTCGAGGTAGGCGCGATCCTGCGTGTACTCGTAGTGCTCGAACAGGTTCTGGCAGAGCCAGGCGTTGCCAGCCGGATGCCACCACCAGCCTCCTCCGCCGTAGGGGTTGGTGGAGATGGCCACGGTCCAACCGGCGATTTTGCCGCTGGAGTTGCGGTACCTGTTGGTCGGGCTGTTGAACAGCCGCTGGGTGACGTCCGTCCAGGAAGGCAGCTGCGCAAGGCAGTAGTCCGTGAAGGCGTCGAAGCAGTCGGACAGGCCAGCGCGGTCGGCCATCCAGTAGTTCATCTGGATGTTGACGTCGGTGTGGTAGTCGCCCATCCAGTCCGGGTCGTTGCCGTCCAGCCATGGGCCCTGCAGGCCCATCGGCAGGCTGCCCCGCGACCCGGAGATCATCAAGTAGCGGCCGAACTGCAGGTAGGCCGCCTCGAGTTCCGGGTCGGGGACGTTGTCCCGGTAGCGGGCCTGCACCCGTTGCCAGGTGTCCAGCTTGCGCTGTGCGGCGGACGACGTGCCGAGGTTGATGTCCAACTGCTCGAACACCGGGCGGAAGTCGGCGACATGGGTGTGCAGCAGCGTGCTCGCTGAGTGGCCGGCCGCGTTCAGGACCTTGGTCCGCGCGAGGCGCTCCGGGTCCACAGACGGGTCGCGGAAGTTGGCAGCCGCGTCGGGCGCGTAGTTGGTGCCGCCGCTGACGACGACGGTGAGGTCCTTGCAGCCGCTGAAGGAGATCGACGTACCGTTGACGGCGACCGTGCCGGCGCTGCTGTAGGCCGTGACGGCGGCGCCGTACTTCAGCCCGTTGGCGAAGGAGGCGCCGAACGAGGCGTAGCGCCCGGCACTGCCGGCGGTGGTGGACTCGCCGTGGGTGCCCGCGAGGGAGACGGTACCGGTGTAGGTGCCGCTGCCCAGCTGGGAGAAGTACAGGACGATGACGTCGTCCGGGCGGCTGGCGAAGATCTGCCGCTGGTAGGTGATGCCGGACAGGTCGTACGACGCGCTGACGAGGCCCTGGGCCAGGTCGAGGGAGCGACGGTAGTTGTTGACGGAGCCCAGGTCGTGCCCGGGGATGTCGACGGTGAGCTTGGCCAGCAGGGTGAGGGAGCCGAAGTGCTCACGCTCGTAGGGGAACTGGCCCTCGGCGTCCAGGGTGTCGTTGAGGTCACCGGTCCACAGGGTGGCGTCGGTGATCATCAGGAGTTCGCCGGCGGGATCGTTGCTCGCGAGCGCTCCGAGGCGCCCGTTCCCGACCGGCAGACCTTGCTGGATCATCGAGTTGGAGGAGCCGGGAGCCTGCCACCAGAGCTGGTTCTTCACGGCGGCGGCCGCGGACAGCAGGGGAGAGTCGGTGGGGCGGACGGGGGCCGCCGAGGCGGTGAAGGCGGGCAGACCGCCGAGGGCGGCGGCCGCGCCGGCGGTGGCGGCGAGAGCGAGGAAGCCCCTGCGGCTCGGGTGGTTGTCGCGCGATTCGGTGTGCTGGGTGTCCACGTTGTGCACTCCATGTCCGGGGAACGGCGCATGCGGGAACGACGGATGCGGGCCGTCGGGCGTTGTGTGAGGCGAATACGGCGGGCGTGGGCACACCCGGCCGCTGCGTACGCTGCGGGACCGTAATTGGGGCGGGGACGGTCCCCGGGTGCGGGGCCCGGTCGTGTCACTCCCGGGCCCCGCGGGACTGATCAGGCGGAGTTGGGTACGTCGATCCGGTCGATGTCGGGTGAGTAGTCCCAGCCGCTGTCGAACGTGATGGTGTTGGAGCCCGCCTTGAGGGCCAACTGGACGCTGACGGTTTCGACCGTGCTCCAGTCGCCGGTGGAGGGGAACTTGAGGCTGGTGCCGTTGCCGCTGTTGGAGTAGACGGTCACCGAGCGGGGGTCGCCGCTGACGTAGGCGACGTTGACGGTGTAGATTCCGGCCTTCTTCACCGTGATGTCGTTGAACTGCAGCTTGCTGTCGAGGTAGAGGTTGCCGACCTTCTTGCCGCCGGAGCAGGAGTCGCATGCGGCGACGGAGGCGTTGCCGGTCAGGGTGTTGTCCGCGGACTCGGCCTCGTAGCCGGTGGTTGCCAGCGGGGCGCCGCCGGGCTTGACGGTGAACAGCCGTGAGCCGTGTGCGGGCAATGTCGCGGTGATCTTGTTCTTGTACGTCCCGAGGTCGTGGTGGTTCCACAGGTCGCGTACGGAGGCCGCGCCGGTGAACCCGAAGGATGCCCAGTCGGCGGTGACGGAGGCCGACGAGTTGCCGAGGTTGAACAGGGCGACGGTGTAACTGCCGTCGGAGTTCTTGGTTCCCCAGACCTGCTGGTCGCCCATGGGGGTGACGGGACGTGCGACGGGCGAGTTGTTCTGGTCGACGGCGATGACTTCCTGGTTGGTCAGCAGGGAGAGACCGTAGCTGTCCAGCTTGGTGAGGTCGTCACCGGTGAACAGCGGCGATTTGTTGATGGCCCACAGGGTCATGTAGCTCTGGCGCTCGGCGTTGGTGAGGCCGTCCATCGCCCCGTTGCCGACGTCGATCGCGTCGAGGTCGTTCCAACCGCCCGGGCCTGCCTTGCTGCTCCACGCGGGCGCGTCGTTCCACCGGTCGTTGACCGAGTTCTCCCAGGTGACCAGGGTGTCGCAGTAGCACTCGACGTCGGTGTCGATGCGCCAGCCGTTGGAGTACTTCTTCCAGTCGGCGGCGTGAGAGATGTCGAGCGACCAGGAGAGCTCCAGATGGATCGGGCGCCCGGTGGCGGCGATGGCCTTGTGCCAGGCGGCGACGTCCGCGACGTTGTTGTAGTTGTCACCGGACTTGAACGAGCCCGGACCCACCCCGTCCAACTTCAGGAAGTCGTAGCCCCAGTCGGCGAACATCTGCGCCTGCGAGTCGATGTACTTCTGCGCACAGGGGTTGTCGAAGTTCAGCTTGTAGGCGCTGTCCCAGCCGTTGGTGGTGCGCAGGTCCGGGTAGACGACGTCCGCGGTGGTGCAGCCGGGGGCGTTCCAGATCGGCACCTTGCCGTCGCCGTAGGCTCCCTTCTCCAGGCCGACGGGCAGGTAGATGCCGGCCTTGAGGCCCTTGGAGTGGATGTGGTCGGCGACCGACTTCATGCCGCCCGGAAATCGGACCGGGTCGGGCGTCTGCCGCCCGTACTGGTCGTACTCGGGCGTCCAGTTGTAGTCCATCCACCAACCGGCGTCGATGTTGACGTAGGTGTAGCCGTACTTCTTCAGCGTGGCGGCGAGCGCGTCCGTCTGCTTCAGGACGTTCGCCTCGGTGAGGTAGCTGTAGTTGCCGTCCGGGTTCAGGCCCGGGTATTTGGAGGACTGCATGCTCCAGCTGGACCAGCCCATGTACGGCTTGGCCGCCATGCCTGAGGTGGCGTCCGCGGTGGTCGCGGCCGAGGTGACGGCCGCGGTCGTGGAGTTGGAGGGGGCAGCCGTGGCCTGCGTGGCCGCGACCGGGACCGCTGTGGCGAGTCCGGCCGTGACGGCCAGGACCAGCACGGCTCTGAGGGTACGGCGCGGGGAGCCGGAGAGGGCTCCGCGCAGGGCTCTGTACGAGGATGACCGCATGGGTCGGGCCTCCTGTTGGTGGGGTGTGCGGGATCGCGCGGTTGTACCCGGTGGGGGACGGGCGTTGTTCCGGGCAGAGGACGGCGTTGTTCCGGGCAGGACGCCGGGGGAAGTGGTCGGGCAACCGACCGCCGGTGCGTCGGGTCGCGGCTCAGCCCTTGCCCGAGCCGATGGTGAGCCCGCTGATGAACTGTCGCGGCAGCGCGAAGTACACCAGCAGCGTGGCAATCGCGGTCATGAGACCACCTGCCGCGATGAGGTCGGTGTCGGTGAAGTACGCGTACGCGCTCTGGAGATGGGCCTGTGCGGAGGTGAACGGACGGTGGTCACCCGTCTCGATCCCCGGCGCCGAACAGCTCCTGGAGCACGGCTGTGCGGCTGGGTCCTGAGGCGGTCTGAGGGCTGCGGCTCTGCAGCGTCATGGCTACTCCTCGTACGTGTCTGATCCGATGAAGGACTGGATCGCGGTGGCCGCGGCCCCGCGCGCCCACTCCTCGAAGGGCAGGGGACGTGTCATCACGTCGCAATGCGAAGCGGTACCGAAGGCCGACGCGGCGAACGCGTCCCGGATGCCCTCGGCGAACAGGTCGTAGGCGGCCAAGCCCTCCCCGGAGATGATCACCCGCTCGGGTCCGAGGAGGTTCACCAGGGAGCCGATGGCCTTGCCGATGGCTTCACCGGCCCGTGCGTAGACTTCTCGGACACCCGGGTCTCCTCTGTGGGCCAGGTCCAGCGCCTCGTCTGCAGCGGTCACGTGCTTGCCCGTGGCCTCGCGCACTCCGCGGAGTATCGCGGGGTCCGCCGCGATCGCCTCCACGCACCCCCGGTTGCCGCAGTGGCAGAGCGGGCCGAACGGGTCGAGGGACAGATGTCCGATCTCGCCGGCCACGCCGTGCGCGCCCGACACCACCCGTCCGTGCACCACCAGGCCACAGCCGATGCCGGCGCCCACGGTCACCAGGGCGAAGTCCGAGAGCCCGACTCCGGCCCCGAACCAATGCTCGGCGACCGTGAGCGCCCGCACGTCGTTGTCGACCGTGACCGGCAGTCCCGTCGCGGTCCCCACGATCTCGGCGAGGGGTACGTCACGCCACTCCAGGAAGGGCGAGTAGCGGACCACACCGTTCGCCCGGTCCACGTCCCCCGAGATCGCGATGCCCAGCCCCCGCACCGGCACACCGAATCCGTCGGCCTCCGTGAGCAGTTCCTGCACCAGCGCGGTGATGGCGGGGAGAACTGTCTCCGGCTCGCGGCCGGTGAGCCGTACGTGCCGGGGGATCCGGATGCGGCAGCAGAGATCGGCCAGCACGGCGATGATCTCGTCGCCTGTCACCTTGATCCCGATGAACAGCGCCCTCCCCGCGTCCACCCACACCAGGCTGGCCGGACGTCCGACAGCGGGTCGCGCGCCTTCGTCCACACCCTCGACCAGATAGCCGAGCTCCATCAGCGGCCGAACCGCCTTGGTGATGGCGGCCGGGGAGAGCCTGGTCCGCCGCGCCGTCTCGGCCCGGGTGAGCGGGCCGTGGGAGAGCAGGGTGGTGAAGACCAGGGAAGCGGCCGGCGTCATCGCCGGGGCCGCCTCAGGGGAGGGGGTCGAGCGCATGGCCGGAAACCTAGGGTCGTTCTTTTTCGCTGTCAATGAAAAAAACAGGCTCCTTTTGAAGCATGCGAGTTGACCAGGGTCAGCCTGGAAAACAGAGACGGTGACCGGGCGTTGACACGTGATCCGAGGCAGGGTTGGCTGCGCACTGCTCCTGTGCGGCACTCCCTGAACGTGAGGATCAATGTCTGCGATCTCCTTCGACCCGGTCTCCGGTGTCTGGCTGCTCTCCACTGCGTGCACGACGTACGCGATGCGGATCGACGACACGGGAGCACCCTGCCACCTCGCCTGGGGACCTCGGCTGCCCCTTGCGGCGGCCGGCCAACTCGTGCCTCCCCGGGCCGGGGAGATCAGCAGCTTCGAGGGCCGCTCTCCGGCCGGCGAGGAGTTGCCGGTCGACGGTGGGGCCCGGTACGGATCGCCGTCCCTCAGGGTGCGGTTCGCCGACGGCACCCGTGCCTTCGAGTGGGAGCCGCTGGGCCACCGGATCAGCGAGCCGGTGCCTGGAACAACGGAACTCGCCCTTGAGTTCCACGACCGCCACTACCCGCTGGCGGTCACCCTCCACTACCGCGTCCACGACGACACGGATGTCATCGAGCGCTGGACCGTGCTGCGCAACACCGGACAGCAACCGATTGCTGTGCTGCGCGCGGACTCCGCCGCCTGGACGCTGCCGCTGCGCGACGACTACCGGATCAGCCATGTCACGGGCCAGTGGTCGGGGGAGGGCCTGCTGCACCGGGAGCCGGTCCCACACGGCGAGATCGTGCTCACCAGCCGGCGTGGCATCACCAGCCACCACGCGAACCCGTGGCTGATGCTGGACGCCGGCGATGCCACCGAGGACCGGGGCGAGGTGTGGAGCGCGGCTCTGGCCTGGAGCGGTAGCTGGCACCTCACCGTGCAGCGCACACCCGACGGACGTACGGCCTTCACGGGCGGGGCAGGGCATGACGGGGCGGCACTGCCACTCAGCCCGGGCGAGGAGTACGCGACCCCGCGCTTCGCGGCCATGTACACCGACCGCGGCTTCGGCGCGGCCAGCCGCTCCTGGCACGCGTACGTCCTGGCCCATGTGCTCCCGCACCCGGACGAGACGCGCCCCGTGCTGTTCAACTCCTGGGAGGCCACCGGCTTCGATGTCGACGAGGCCAGTCAGAAGGCGCTTGCGGCCCAGGCGGCGAAGCTGGGGGTGGAACTCTACGTCGTCGACGACGGCTGGTTCCGAGGCCGCCGCGACGACACTGCCGGACTCGGCGACTGGGCACCGGACTCCGAGCGGTTCCCCCAGGGGCTGGGTCCGCTGGTCGAGGAGGTCCACCGGCTCGGCATGAGCTTCGGCCTCTGGGTGGAGCCCGAGATGGTCAACCCGGACAGCGACCACTACCGTGCGCACCCGGACTGGGTGTTGCACCTCCCGCACCGCGCCCGCACCGAACTGCGCAACCAGCTGGTCCTCAACTTCGCTCGTGACGACGTCGCCGAGTGGGCGTACGGATGGTTGACCCGCTTGGTCGCGGACAACGGAATCGACTTCCTCAAGTGGGACATGAACCGCGCCTTCAGCGAGGCCGGCTGGCCCACCCGCGAGGACGGCCAGGACCTACTGTGGACGCGGTACGTGCACAACCTCTACGACGTCATCGACCGGCTGCGGGCGGACCACCCCGGGCTGCGGATCGAGACGTGCAGCGGCGGCGGCGGCCGCGTCGACCTGGGCATCCTCTCCCGTACGGACCAGGCATGGCCGTCCGACAACACCGACGCGGCTGACCGGGTCTCCATCCAGCAGGGCTTCAGCCAGATCTACCCGGCACGGGTGATGGCGGCCTGGGTGACGGATGTGCCCAACCAGCTCACCGGCCGCTCGGTGCCGCTGCGTTACCGCTTCCACGTCGCGATGGCGGGGGTCCTGGCGGTGGGCGGCGACCTCGCACGCTGGACACCCGAGGAATTCGCCCAAGGCGCAGACCTGGTGGCGGAGTACAAGAAGGTCCGTCACATCGTGCAGCACGGCACGCAGCACCGGCTGCGCGGTCCCGTCGACGACGGGCCGACCGCAGTCCAGTACACCACCACGGACCGCCGGGAGGTCTTCGTGCTCGTGTGGCAGCGGGCACCCCGCCACGGCACGCCGCGTCCCGCCCTCAGGCTCGCCGGCCTGGATCACGCCGCGCGCTACCGGGACGCCGCTACCGGCGCCGTGCATCACGCGTCCGTACTGACCGGGTACGGGATCAGGCCCGAGCTGCCCGCCGGTGACTGGTCGAGCACATCCCTGCACCTGATCAGGCTGGACGACGAGGCGGCTGACGGCACCGGCCGATCGGCGTCATGAGTGACGAGGCGGCGGCCCAACTACGTGAGTTGGGTGGTATCCGGTGTCGGCAATTCGAACCACACGGTTTTCCCTCGTCCGCTCGGTGAATTGCCCCATGCTGAAGCCAGCGCGGAGACGATGACCAGTCCTCGCCCGCCCTCGGCCTGGTCCTCTTCGCGGGGGACCGTCACGGCCTGCGCGGGATGCGGATCGCTGTCCCGGACCTCTACGCGTATGTGTTCGGGATACTTTCGGACGTAGACGTACACGTCGCTGTCACCGTGGACCAAGCCGTTGGTGACGATCTCCGACACCAGTAGTTCCTCCTCATCGGCTATGGCGGACAGCTCCCACCCCGCCAACCACTGCCGCAGAAGTCTGCGCGTCCGCTGCGCTCCTTGCAGATCGCGCCGGTGGATTCTCAACTGACGCACATTGCGCTGGGCTTCAGCCGAGGGTCCTTCGTAGACGACTAGGAGCAAGGCGGCGTCATCGGCGCACCGTAGGGGCGACTCGCTGAAGCCCCTGATGAGTTGGTCGCCGACAGACTCAAGATTCCCGGGGTGGTCGAAGGCCGCGCGCAGCACCCTGGGGTCCACATCGCCTCCGAGACCGGCCAGACCGTCCGTGTAGAAGGCGAGCAACGTGCCTGGCTGGAGTTGCAGGTCCGTCACCTCGAAGGTCGTCTCCGGGTCGATGCCGAGAGGTATGCCTGTGTCGAGGGAGACGGGTGGCATGCGGCCGTCAGCGGTGCGCATCAGAGGTGGTGGATGCCCAGCTGTGGCCATCTGCATCCTTCCGGTGTCCGGATCAAGCCAGGCGCAGCAACACGTGGCGAAGAGGTCGGTCTCCAGGCCGATCAAGAGCTGGTTCGCCCGGGAGAGCACGACTCCAGGGTCATGTCCTTCGGTCGCGTAGGCGCGCACCCCGCTGCGTAGCTCGCCCATCACCACGGCGGCGGCCGTGTTGTGGCCTTGGACGTCCCCGATCACCATCACGACCTGGCCCTCGGGAAGTCTGATGAGGTCATACCAGTCTCCCCCGAGTTCGATCCCGCTGGTCGCCGACGCGTACCTGCTGGTGCTCACCACTCCGGCCGGCTGGGGCAATACGGCTGGCAGCAGCGCGTGCTGCAGGTCATCGGCCAGCGCATGCTGAACATCCTGCATCTGGGTTCGTTCCACCGCTTGACCAACTGCCGTCGACAGCGCTGTCAGCGTTCCCCGCTCGGCGACGATGTCCCTGCGCTCGACGCCGAACGCCATCGACAGGGCGCCCACCGCTCTCCGACCGGCGAGCAGCGGCTGGATCATCCAGAAGTACTCCTGGTCCGACAGCGGCTCGGGCAACCGGCCGGCTGTGTGTGGATCCGCAGGGACGTACAGGATCTGCTGCTGCCGGTCGACCGTCTCCGTCTCGGGCATGCGCTGCGCGAGCAGGGAGCCGTTCAAGGTGCGTACGAATTCCCTTGCACAGCCTGCTGCATCTGCTACGCGAAGCCGATCTCCATCGACCAGGCTGACGACGGCGGCCTGGGCCTGGAATCCCTCCATGACACGGTCCATGGAAAGCTCCACGGCATCCCGGGTGCGGACCGTCGTCGTCAGGAGCGTGGCGAGTTTGTGCAGGTGGTAGATCAGCGGAACGGTTGATGGGGTCATGTTTTCGGCTCCCGCACCCTCGCCTTCCACGGCGACCACGTGCGGCACCCGAGGTGGAGCCATCGATGTCCCATGATCGGCCAACCGGTCCAGGTCGCGGGCCAGGAACGAGGCCGCGGTGGCCAGTCGCTCCCGTTGCAGCTCAGGGATCTCGTCGCCGACGCGCAGCCAGAAAGCCGTGAGCGTCCCGAAGCGACGGGTCGGGGAGAAGAGCGGTGCGGCCGCGGCGTCCAGCGGGAAGGGAGCGAAGACTGCCAGGTTCGGGTGACCTGCCGTGATTTCCATATGACGCACGGTCTCTACACGGCCCGCCTGCCATGCCCGTGACGACGAGTAGCTGTTGTCATCCAGCGGTACGCGTTCGGGGGCTCCCACTCCCATGGCGGTCACCGCCACGACCGCAGCATGGAGATCTGGAGTGCCGGGCACTTTCAGAAAGACCGTCGCGGCGGACGCGCCCAAATCGCGAACAACGTTCTCGGCCGCCGAAACCAGCAGCTGCTCTCTGTCCCACGTTGCGGTGGGGAGACGATTCCAATCCGGCGGTGTGGGCCCATACCGTTCCATCAATCTCGCCGCCCAACTGCCGTGGCGCTGATGCTGGCCCTATTTTACTTCCGCTGCCCCGACCTGCTCCGATTCCTGTGTGCTTATCGGGCCCGAAAGGTAGCGGCAGGGATCTCGTCGCCCTTCACGGCCGGTCTGCCGGGCCCGTCCTGCGAGTGTGGACGCGCCATAGGGGCGAGTGCCGCGGGACTGGCGGGTGCGGTCGGCGCCGGATCTGCGGGCTGCACTGTTCATCATCGACACCTGTTCCTCGCGATTCATCGTCATCATGCGCCACACACGCATCTCGGCGCCCACTCGAGCTCCTGCACCATGTCGTCTGCTGATCCAAAGACCATGAAGAAGTGGACTTCGCCTTTTCGGGGCGCGATCAGGTGCCGGAGCCCTACCCGGGGCCCCGCTCCGGACGGCGACGGGGGTGAGCGCCCCGTCCCCGTCCGGCAACCCGTGGCGTACGGGACTGATCAGCAACGTGTTCAATCCGAAGATCGCAGTCTTCTACACGGGCTTGCTGCCCACGCTCGCGCCGTCCGGTTTCTCGCCGCACAGTGGGATGGCTCTGCTGGTACTCATCCACACGGCCCTGACGCTCGTCTGGCTCGGCAGCTACGTGCTGGTGCTGGCCAAGGCCCGAGCCTTCTTCGAGAAGCCCGCCGTACGGCGCACCATGGACCGCATCACAGGTGTCGTCCTGATCGGGTTCGGCGTCAACGTGGCCACCTCCCAGACCTGAACCGGAGCACCCATGGAGCCGCGGCGCGGCGCCCCGCTCCTGCCCCTCGTACGGTTCTTCCACCCAGGGGCGTCGGGTGTGGCTTTCAAGGTTCTGCCGCTTGTGGCTTCCAATCGTCCAGCTCGGCCGGCGGAACGACCACCGGCGAACTTGTGAGCGCTTCGGCGAATTGACCCCAGATTTTCGTCGTCCGGTCAATCGCGGCCGCTAGACCTGCCGTTGACCAGTGTCGCTTGCGGGCCACGGTGCACGGCCGCACCGCGCCGCCCTGCCCGCCCGCGAGGGATTCCCTGCGATCAAGGAAATCTGATGCGAGTTGTCCAACTGATGACCGCGCCGGTCGTCGCGTTCATGGCCCTGGCGGGACTGGCCGCGCCGGCCACGGCAGACACGCTGTCGAGCAAGGACCCCCACTCGAGACACATGGAGGTTCGCCGGGATCACCCGGATGTGCGGGTGCCGGTCGTCGTTTCGAAGTCAGGCGAGGCTGTCATCGACCTGAACGCCGCGGCACCGGGCACCGACTGGGCCTTGGCGGGTGCCGAGTCCGCGGTCGTGTCCATCTCGGTCGACGGCCACTACGCCACCGACCTTGTCGTCTCCGGCGGGCAGCCCCTTCATCGGCAGCTCGCACTCGGCCACCTCACAGCGGGCGTGCACATGCTGCGTCTGCATTTCTCCGACGAGAGCTCTTCGGCGGCCGCCACCTCCGCCCTCGTCGACTCGCTGAAGGTCACGACCTACGCGCCGGACAGCCCCGAGTATCTGGTGCTGCGCTACGCCCCGGTCGTTTACGGGCGCAGCCTCGCCGACCTCGGCAGCCCATACCAGAACGCGACCACTGACACGCCGCTCATCGCCTGGCACGAGATCGCGCCGGCGGCCACTCCCGGCCACCGGATCCTCACCTACTCGGTGATCTGGAGCAACGAGGACGGCGGGACGAACACCCCCGCGCTCATGGCTCGTTGGGGTCGCACGACCGACATCGAGTGGATCTACTCGGTCGAGGTCGACGAACATGGCAACCGGGTTGCGGGCAGCGACACCTACCAGGCCCCCAACCATGCGACGCTGCACTTCAGTGGCAAGTACGAGGGTGATCACGCCCTGCTGGAGACCTGCACGTCGAACAACAACATGTGCGACGTCGTGGACGACCCGATGCGTTTCTTCCTGTCGACTCTGCAGACGCTGCCGGCCGATCAGCCTCGCGAGTACCTCATGGACACCAACCCCTGGACCTACGAGATCATGGCCAAGGAGATGCTCCGCGAGCACAAGGTCGAGGCTCCTTCGGCGTCCACGCCGTTCACGCCGGAAATGAGCGACCAGCGCAACTACCTGTACGCCGTCGTCAAGAAGACCACTCAGCCCGCCAACACGGGTTCGTCCTGGGTCGGAGTCTCCCTCGGTGTGCGCCTCGTCTCCGGCCAGACCGTCTACCTGTCCCACCACGTCGATCCGACCTGGTCGATCAGTCGTGACCTCCCGGCGGCCACGACGGTCGAGCTGCCGGCAGGCACCAAGGCCGACGACGTCGCCGAGGTGAGCGTTCATCGTGTGGTGGTCGGCACCGACACGGGCGCCACTGTGCACGTCACAGGCATCAACCGGGGCTTCTTCCTCGGTCAGGACTACCGTCCCCAGCAGTCGTTCCTGACCTGGAGCGGCGATGTGATCCTCGACGCGAACAACACCTCTGCCGTGATCTGGCGCCGCTGACGCCGTTCGTCAGGCGGGTGCCGGCCAGGGCGGTCGGCACCCTCTGTCGGCTCGGAATGCGGCGGCAGGCCGTCGTCCCGTGTGAAGGCGGGCGGGTAGTTCCCGGTGATGCTGTCGGCGGGCCCTGCTTATGTGCAGGCGATCCGGGTGTTCGGGAGGCCGCAGGACGCGTGTGGCGTGCACGCGGTCGCGTGCACGCCACATCAGGTCCGGACGGGGAAGGACGCAGAGCACCGCCTACTTGAAGTGGACCACCTGAGGGTCGTGGTCGCTCGACTGGTCGGAGAACTCGGCATTGATATGGACGACCTGGTACCCGGGCTTCTTGATGGCGGGAGAGACCAGGATGTGGTCCAGGGTCTGGGAGTTGCCGTCGTAGACGTAGCTGTAGCGCTCGTCCAGCGGCAGGGTGTTGATCAGGTCCGTGAGGACGCCACCCGAGGTCAACGTGGCGAGCGGCTTGGAGAACTGGTAGTCGTTCAGGTCGCCGAGGACGACGACCTTGGCCTTCGGGTCCTTGGCGAGAAGGCCGGAGACGAAGGTGTTGACTTCCTTCGCCTGGGCCGTGCGCTGGGTCTCGGAGCCGAGCGTCGGCGGCTGGAATGCGCCGTGCACCGGCTGGTCGCCACCCTTGGAGTTGAAGTGGTTGCCGACGACGAAGACCTGCTTGCCGCGGAAGGTGAACTCACCGACCAACGGCTTGCGGCTGCTCGCCCAGGCGTCCGAGGCGGGGTCGATCCGGCCCGGGGAGACCGAAAGCCGTACGCCCTTCTTCCCGTCGCTGACGGCTTCGACGGCCGTGGTGGAGTCGCCGCCCGGCCGGTCCACGAAGGTGACACGCTGCGGGTTGAAGAGGAAGACGCTGCGGATGTTGCCACCGGGCTCGCCGCCGTCGGAGTCGTTGACCGGATCGATGGCGCGCCAGTCGTACGACGGGCCGCCGGCCGCCTTGATGGCGTCGATGAACTGGGCGATGGTCTTGTCGGCCGTGACCGTACCGTCGTCCTCGGGGCCGTTGTCGTCCTGGATCTCCTCCAGGCTCACGATGTCCGGGGTCGCCAGGTTCGTGACGATCCCTTCGGCCAGCCGGTCGAACTTGCTCTGCGGGTCGGTCGGGTCGAGGTTCTCGACGTTGTACGTGGCCACGGAGAGCTCGTTGGACTTGCCCTTCTCGGCCACGTCGGGCGTGAGCCCGCCCGGCTGGACCTTTCCGAGAGTGGTCGCCTGGATGTTGTAGCCGCCGTAGTCGGAGTAGTCCACGGGGCCCGCTGTGGTGCCGGACAGGGTGTCGCCCACGTCGGCCTTGAGCTGGTCGCCCGTAAGTGAGGTGACCAGGAGCCGCCCGGAGTTGGGGTTGTCGTAACCGGTGATGATGGTGCCACCGCGGGGAGTCGGGTTCTGGTCGGGCTTGGTGGTGATCCATGTCTCGTTGTAGGCGTTGGTGGCGCCCACCACGCGCGAGTCGCCGATCTGCGCCAGCATGCCCTCATGGGCTTCCAGCCAGTCCAGCGCATAGGTGCCGGGCTGCAGTTCCAAGGACTCGATGCTCGCCCCCTGTGCCTGCGGCGCATAGGCGTCGGGCAGCGTCGCGGACTCGATGACCTCGGCCTCGGGCAGCTTGTTGCCCGAGGACAGTACGGCGGCCGTCGGGCCGGTCAGTTCGGTGACGGACTGCGTGCCGCTGCTCTTGCCACCGGGGTAGTACTCGCTCACCTTGCCCGAGACGAGCACCGAGTCGCCTACCTTGACCAGGGGCGTGGCGGAGCCCGTGTAGACGAAGACGCCCTCGCTGGTGGCCGGGTTCGCGTCCGGTTCGGGGTCCTGGATCCAGTAGCCCTTCGAGCCGGTGCTGCGCACACCGGTCACCAGGCCGGGCACGTTGGTGACGGTCTTGCCGTTCTGAGGGGAGATCCGGCCGGTGCCCTGGATGTCGTGGATGCGGAGGCTGCCAGGGGTGGGGGTGGGCGAAGGGGTGGGGGTGGGCGACGGATCGCCGGCGCCGCCCCCTGTGCTGTTGCGCGGGCTCGGCGCGGAACCGGTGAAGTCGGCCGAGTTGTCGTCGGTGTCGGCGAACGCGGCATCGCGCGAGACGGAGGTGGTGTTGCCGGCACCCGTGGCGGGAGAGCCCTCACGGACCACGGCGGTGCCGAAGCCGACCAGGTCCTCGATGGTGCCGTCCGCCGCGCAGTCGGCTGCGGTCAGGCAGGTGAGCGGGGTCGTCGAGTGGACCAGCGCCACGGTGCCGCTGGTCGCCGACATGGGGATCGTGCCGGTGGCGTCGGGCGTCGGCAGGACGGTGTCACCGCCGGACCCCTTGGCCTCCTGGATCAGGTAGGTGCCGCCCGCGGGGACGGCGCCCGTGAGCGGGGTGACTTGCCACTTGCTGGCGGCGCTGGGCGAACCGGGCAGGTACTGCACCGACCATCCGCTGAGATCGAAGGGGGCGGTGGCGGCGTTGCCCAACTCGATGAAGTCGTTCGTGTAGGAGGCGCCGGAGTTGCCACCGCCGCCGTACACCTCGGAGATGGCGGCGTCCGACGACGGTGCCGCCTGGGCGGTGAAGGGGAGCGCGACGAGCGACCCGGTGAGACCGACGGGAAGCGCTACGAGGAGGGCCTTGGCACCTCGGCCGCGCAGGGCCGGGGGTATGCGTGTCACGTGAGACTCTTTCTCGCGGGAGCAGTTGTGTCAGAGGCGCGGCTGAGATGTGGGGGGTATGTGGAGCTTTCAAGTCGCCGTAAAAATACGCGCGTAGACCCGTGTCGTACAAGAAGTTCAGCCGACTCGGCGGCAAACGTTCGCCGCCCGTTCGCCGTCGTCTCGATGATTCGGTCCGACCTCGGACCCACGGACGGCCGCTTGGCGGCGCTGCTGCTCCGGTGCTAGCGCGCGCCCTCCCAGAGCAGGCGCTCCCCTTGCCGCGGGTCGTCCTCCAGAGCGGGCTCTTCGGCGAAGACCTTCGTCGTGCGGGTGGTCGTGTCGTACGCGGGCCAGCCGGGGTTGCCGGTCTTCGCGAAGGAGACCCATGCTCCGTGCATCGCGTCCGCGAGAGCCTGGGGTGGGTGGGTGCCGAGCATCGGGGTGTACGACGGGTCGTGGAGGCGGTCGAAGACGAAGGCCAGTTCCAGGGCGTGGCAGGCGCCGAGGCGGCCGGCGAACCGTGGGGAGCGCCAGGCGAATTCGTACAGGTACGAGCCAGGGACGGACTCGGCCAGACGGATGGCGGGAATCCGGTAGAACCAGTCCGTCGCCACCGCCTCCAGAAGCTCGCCCGGGCCGGCGCCGGGGCGGGTTGCGTGGTACAGGGGGAGTGCCTTGTCCGGATCCAGGCCGTAGGCGGCCGCCATGGCACGCAGCCGCGATGCGGGGAAGGTGTTCAGGCGCTCCGTGGGGACCAGGAAGAGGCGGTACTCCTCGCGGTTGCTGCCGATCAGGAGGTCGACGCCGCAGTCGGGCCCGGGAAGAAGCAGACCTGCTGTCACCGGTTCGAACGGCATCATGTTGAGCGCCGCCTCGCCCCACAGGGCCGGGTCCGGACGGGCGCCCACCTCTGCGCGCAGTTCGCTCTGGGCGGGCAGGAGGTGGTGGAGCGGAACCGCGGCGAAGGCCTGCGGGGTCGGTTCGATGCCGAGCTTCGCGGCCAGGCGGGCCGCGATCAGGGCCGCCGAGGCGGGGCGCAGGAAGTGGTGGCAGGCACCGCTCTGCAGGATCGCCCGGCGGAACAGGCCGCGTGCCTCGCCCGTGGCCAGCAGTACGCCGATGCTCATCGCGCCCGCCGACTCGCCGAAGACCGTCACCTGATCCGGGTCGCCGCCGAAGGAGGCGATGTTGGCGCGGATCCAGCGCAGGGCTGCCAGCTGGTCCAGGAGGCCGCGGTTGTCGGGGAGATCGGGAAGGTGGAGGAAACCGTCCGCGCCCAGGCGGTAGTTGAGGGTGACGCAGACGACCCCGTCGCGGGCGAAGGCGCCGCCGTCGTACGCCGATGCCGAGCCGGAGCCGTTGGAGAACGCCCCGCCGTGCAGCCACACCATCACCGGCAGGCCCGCCCCCGGCTCCGGGGCGGGGGTCCAGATGTTGAGGTTCAGGCAATCCTCGCCGGGGATGTCGTCCTCCGGGATGAGGACGTCGAAGGGCGGGGCGTAGGGCGCGTGGGGCGCGGTCGGGCCGTAGGCCGTGGCGTCGCGTGTGCCCGTCCATGACTGCGGGGGGCACGGCGCGCGGAAGCGACGCGGACCGACGGGCGGGGCGGCGTAGGGGATGCCGAGAAAGGACGCCACGCCGTCCGGGGAGCGCCTGCCGCGGACGGCACCCTGATGAGTGGTGCACACGGTCATGCGGACAGGATCCCCAGCAACGCCGCGCCGAACTCCTCGGGGCGTTCCAGGTGCACGGCGTGTCCGGCGCCGGGCACGGCGATCTCCCGTACCGTGCCGCCCGCCGCTGCGTAGAGGTCAAGAACGTGGCGTGTCTGCGCCACCATCGGCTGGGCGGGGGTCCCGTCCCAGCCCGGCACCGCGCCGATCGAGCCCAGGTGTGCCAGGTCGAACATCGAGGTGTCCGAGACGATCACGTCGTCCTCGCCGCGTATCCACAGCAGCGGTGGCTTGGGGTCGATCAGATGCAGCTCGTCGATGCGGAAACGGAGGGGGGAAAGGCAGTTGAGGACCCCATGGGTGCCGGGTGCGACGCCCGGCCAGGCGGGGGACGCCACGCTGTCGCCCGGGTAGTGGTCGTCGCCGGTACGCGTGGTGAGCATGGACTCGACGTACTCGTCCTCGTACTCGGGGCGCAGGGGCGGCTTGACGTAGCAGTTGGCCAGGACCGAGCGGGGCGAGAGCGGGGAGTCCTCGCCTCGATCGCCCTTGGCGAGCCGCGCCACGAAATCCGGGTTGGCCGTGCCGCCGCCCGAGCCCGCCCCGTCTTCGGAGTTGAGGGTTCCGTCCTCTCCGTGCGTACCGCCGAAGCCGTACGGGGAGACCGGGTTGACCAGGGTCAGGGAGCGCACCGCGGACGGATGGTCGCAGAGGTACTGCATGATCACGCCGCCGCCCATCGACCAGCCCACCAGGTGTGCCCGGTCGATGCCGAGGGCCGCCAGCAGTGCGGCGAGATCGTCGGCGTGGTCGCGCAGGCCGCGCGTCGCGTCGATGGGCAGCGGGTCGGTGCCGCCGAAGCCGCGCAGGTCCGGTGCGATGGGGCGGTACCGGTCCGGAAGGAGGGACAGCGTGGTGCGCCAGAAGGCGGAGGAGGAGACGTTGCCGTGGACGAGGACGACCGGTTCGCCCTCGTCCCGGACGTCGGTGATCTGGACGGTGAGACGGTCGGTGGGCACGCGGCGGGTGCGGATCGTGGTCATGTGCGGTCCTTTACGAGAGCCAGGTGGCGATCTGGGCGGAGGCTGCGCTGTTCCATCCCAGCTCGAGGTGGTTGGCGCCGGCGATGGTGGCCGTGCCGCCGACCGTGGGGATGCCGGTGGTGTCGAGCGCGCTGGCGATGAAGACGACACCGTCGCTGGGCCCGCGGTTCTCGTTGAAGATGCCAGGCACGTCCGGGGATCCGCCGGCCAGCAGGTAGGTGGTGACGGAGGCGGGCACTCCGGCGTTGTGCAGCGGCGTGATCAGTGAGCCGGCGTCGATGGCGGCCTGGATGCCGCTGCCCGCGGTGTAGAAGCCCTGGCCGCCGTAGTACGTCGTGTACCAGTCCTGGGCGGCGCTGTCGACTCCGTACTCCCCGTCCCAGCGGGCCAGCATCTGACGCTGGCCGGGGTAGTCGTCGTAGCCGCCGGAGGGGGTCATCGAGAACTCGGGGTGCGCGGTGTACTGGCCGTAGCACGTCATGTGCGAATGCGGGGAAGGGGCGTTGACGTTCCCTCCGCACTCGGGCCAGATGGAGAAGTCGTGCGCCCAGCCGTGGGCGTACGGGTAGTCGTAGCCGCCGTTCGGGCCGCCGACGGTGATGAGCTTGCGTACGTCACCGGCGTACGACCGTCCCCAACTCGGCTTGAGGGACGACACGTACGCACGGGTCGACATCTCGCCCTTGCTCCAGCCGACGAGGTCCACCGTGCCGACGCCGAGCTTCGCCTTGATGACGGCGATCGCGTCGCCGACGATCTGCGCCTGCATCAGGTTGTCGCCCTGCTTGTGCGCGAAGCCGACGGCGAAGACGCGGTAGCCGCGTCCGGACAGGTACTGCATCAGCCCGGTGGACGGGCAGGACATGGCGCCGCAGCCGTAGCCGCCCGCCTCACCCGGATCGGCCCAGGCGCGATCCGCGGTGTCGTTGGCGCCGTGGACGAGCAGGACCGGCGTGGTGCGGCTGCCGGTGTTCCAGCCGGGGGCCGAGTAGAGCAGGAAGCGGCCGGAGTAGGGGCGGGAGACGCCGCCGAAGTACGTCACGCGCTGTCCGTCCTGGTCGCCGCGGCCGTCCGGCGGGTATTCCTCGGTGCGGAATCCGGTGGTGGTGTCGAGATAACGCTCCACGCGCTGCCAGCCGTTGGTGACGGCCCCGGCCCCGTAGCTCGCCTCGAGGGAGAGATAGGAGGGCGGCCCGGCCGCGGACGCGGCGGTGGCCGGCAGCCCGGCCACCACCGCCATCAGGAGGGCGACCGGCAGCCGCCACCAGCCTTCACGGATTCGCCCGTACCGCATGTCCTGGGGGTCCCCCGTCCGTGTCTTCACGACGTTGTCCCGCTCGGCGCACACGTTAGGCAAGGGGTGCAGGGGAGGGCATGTGTGCGGGCCCCACAACGGAGGCAGGCCGTATGGGGCGGCGGCCTGCTGTCCGGCTCTCTGCCCGACAGACGAAGCACGCGACCGCGGTCTTGTCCGGGAACTCGGCGAGGAAGACGACGCCGAAGGCGAGCGCCCTCACGCTGAAGCTGGTCAAGGTTCCTCGATCGGTCGGGGCTGTCCGTCGGGAGAACCGTCCGCTGACGCTGTCCTCGGCATCCCGCCCACACGGCCACCGTGGAGAGTGGCCGGCACCAGGAAGCCGCGCCCCCGGGCGCGCCGAACACCGGCGTGACCGGGCCGTGCGGAGCGCCCCTGAGCGGTGAGGAGCCGCCAGGCGGCGGGCAGCAGGACGGGGGCGACTGCTGCGGTGAGGGCGATGGTCCAGCCCGCCGGGCCGAGGGGCCGGCTGCCGAAGAAGTGGCTGAGGCCGGGGACGGCGACCACCAGGCCGAGGGCTGCGAGGGATCCCACGGCGGCGAGGGCGACCACCGGATCGCGGCCCGCGTCGGCGAGGGTCTGCATGAGCTGGGAGGCGATGAGGGCGACCAGGGAGACGGTGTCGGCCCGGGCCCGGGTTCCGGTCGCCCGGGCGACGGCCCATGCGCTGCCCGCGGCGAGCGCGGTGAGGGTGGCGCGCAGGCGGATGTGCCGGGTGAGGGCAGTGCCCAGGGAGGCCTCGGGGCCTTCCGCGAGCAGGTGCTCGGCTCTGCCTGCCGGAGGGCGGGCGGCGATGGCCATGGCCGGCAGCATGTCCGTGAGCAGATTGACGAGCAGCAGTTGGCGTGCGTTGAGCGCGCTCCGTCCGGTGAGCAGGGTCGTCGCCAGGACGAACGCGATCTCCCCGAGGTTGCCGCCGAGCAGGATGCCCAGCGCCTTGCGGACGGACGACCACATGGCCCGGCCTTCCACGATGGCGTCGACGATGGTCTCGATGCGGTCGTCGGTGACGACCATGTCGGCGGCGGTGCGCGCTGCGGGAGTCGCTTGGGAGCCGATGGCGATGCCGACGTCGGCGAGCCGGATGGCGGGTGCGTCGTTGGCGCCGTCGCCGGTCACGGCCACGACCCGGCCGGCCGAGCGCAGCGCGGCGACGATGCGCACCTTGTGGGCGGGGGTGACCCGGGCGAAGACCGAGATATGCGGCAACGCCTCGGCGAGGTCGGCGTCGTCGAGCGCGTCCAGTTCCACCCCGGTCATCATCCGCAGCCCCTCGTCCGGCTGTAGCTCACCGGCGATCGCGGCAGCGGTGCTGGGGTGGTCTCCGGTGAGCATGACGACCCGCACTCCGGCCCGGACCAGACGGCGGACGCTCTCGGCGGCGGTGGCCCGCACCGGGTCCGCCAGTCCGAGCAGGCCCAGCAGGCACAGTTCCTCGACCTCCGCGTCGTCGAGGGTCTGGTGAGCGTCAGCGACCCGGTACGACGAGGTACGTTCGGCGACCACCAGCACCCGTAGGCCGCGCCGCGCCATGCGGTCGATGTCCTGGTTGACCGCGTCCCGCAGTCCCGCGGTGAACGGCACGGTGGTGTCGTTCCGCCGGACCCGTTCGCAGCGGGGCAGGACGACCTCGGGTGCGCCCTTGACGACCAGCCGCGTCTGTCCGTCGGCCCGGCCGAGGACGGCGTGATATCCGCGCCCCGGTTCGAACGGCAGCTCCGCCAGCCGCTGCCAGCCGTGCGCCGCTTCCGCCCCCACCGGGACCGGGGCGGCCCCGGCCTCTTCGGCCCCGGCGGCGATGGCACGGTCCGTGGGATGGGTGAGCGCCGAAGCCGGGCCGGCGGGACCCGCGAGGGCCGCCGCGGCGACGACTCGGCGCAGTCGCGGGGTGAGCGCGTCGAGCCGGTGCCGTTCGAGGCCGTCGGACACCTGCTGGAGGCTGATCCTGCCCTCGGTGAGCGTGCCCGTCTTGTCGAAGCACAGCACATCGGTGCGGCCCAGGGCCTCGATGGTGGAGGCGCTGCGCACCAGGGTGTTGCGGGTGGACAGCCGGCGGGCCGCGGCCAGTTCCGCGACGGTGGCGACGAAGGGCAGTCCTTCGGGTACGGCGGCGACGCACAGGCTGACCGCGGAGCCCAAGGCTGCGCCGAGGGAGCGCCTGCGGATGAGGTCGACGAGGAACAGCGCGACGCCTGACGCGATGGACAGGGGCAGGAACCAGCGGCCCAGGGTGTTCAGGCGGTGTTCCACGCCGCTTTCCGGGGGCCCGCCCGCCGGGGCGGCCTGGGCGGCGCTGCCGGCCTCGGTGGCGGTTCCGGTGGCGACGACCACGGCGAGAGCGCTGCCGGCCGCCACCGTCGTGCCCTGGTACAGCATGGAACGCCGGTCCGCGACCGCCTGTGCCGCGGTCGGGGCGGGTGACTTCAGCACAAGCTGCGACTCGCCGGTGAGGCTGGCTTCGTCCACTTCCAGGCCCGTCGCCTCGAGCACCCGGCAGTCGGCCGGGACCGTGTCACCGGCGCGTAGTTCGATGACATCACCGCGCACCAGTTGGTCGGCGGGTGTCTCGGCGTCGGTCCGGCCCGCCCTGCGCAGCCGTACGCGGGCGGACGTCGCCTCGACGAGCCGCTCGGCCGCGCGGTCCGCGCCCAGCCGCTGGGCTCCGCCCACGAGCGCGTTGACGCCGAGCACCCCGCCGATGAGCACCGCGTCCAGTACGGAGCCCAGAATCGCCGAGATGCCGCCGCCGATCGCGAGGACGGGCGTGAGCGGATTGGCCAACTCCTCCGCGACCCTACTGACCAGGCTGAAGGCGCCGGTCGGCCGCTCGTGCCCGTCGAACCGGCGGCGCCGTGCAGCCTCGGCGTCGTCGAGCCCCCGGGGCGACGTGCCGAGCCGCGCGACGACCTGACGCACGGTCATGGCATGCCAGGGCGTCGGCTCCACGGCGGCGGGGACCGGACGGCTGCGCAGCGCCCAACCCGCCCAGACAGCGGCCCCGATCCCGGCGATGGCCGTACCGTCGGTCACGAGGCGGGCACGCGCCCAGGCGCCGCGCCGGGGAATGCCCAGTGCCACCGTCGCACCCACAAGGGCACCGACCGCTTCCATGCGGACGCACAGCCGGCTCAGCCTGCGGGCTTCCGGAAGAGCGGTCAGCAGCAGGTGCGCGACGTCGGGCGGAGCGGCGACATCGGCGTCCCACGGCAACCGACGCAGGCCACCGGTCACCCCGATGCCCAGGTCGGCCTGGGCCAGGGAGCGGCGGGCGCCGGTCGCGACCACGGCGACACAGCGGCCCTCGTCCTGGAGGGAGCGGACCAGCGCGACCGTGCGGGCGCCGCCTACGGGAACGGCCTCGTCCAGTCCGAAGCGGCGGTGCAGCCCGGTCGGACCACCCGCGAGCACCACCCGGCCGCAGTCGCGCGCCGCCTGCACCAGATGCTCAGCAAACGGGTGCAACTGGGGCACCACACCCGCGACTGCGACGGGCCGGCCCTCCCGGATGACGAACAGCACTTTCGCGCCCCGCTCCGCCCACTCCCCGGCCACAGCGGCTGTCTCCCCGCTCAGTGCCGCTTGCGTGTCGTCGTGCTCGGCAAGCGGCCGCAGCGCCCACACGCCGCGTTCCTGCGGCTGTGACGGGTCGGCGCCGTCGATCAGTTCGTGGATCACAGCGTGGATCTCGTCGAGGTCCCCACCGGCGACCGCGGTCCCGCCAGGCGTCTGCCCTGGGGCCCGTCCTCGGAGAGGGGCGCCCATCGCCCCGCCGCCATCCGTGCTCGGCGTGCCACCCGTCTGCTCGCCGGGCGGCGCCAGGGGCACCACCGTGCCGACCGTCCACGCACCGGTGGCCAGCACGCGGGCGTCGAGGACGACCGTGTCGATACGGTCGAGCCGGCGCAGTGCCTCCGGGCGCAGCACCAGAGCTCCCCGACCGGAGGCGGCCTGTCCCACCGTGGCGGCGAAGACCTCACGGCCGGACCAGGCGCCTCTTGGTGTACCTGCGATCATCAAGGCCAGCGCCCGGTCATGGCTGCGGGTCACGGCCGCCGTAAGGCCGTAACCCGCCAGTGCCGCCGGGACAGCCGCATTCGCGTACCGCCCGGTCTGCCCTGGCGGCATCGGCTTCGGCCGCTCATGGGCAGGTGCGGCGTCGTGGCGGTATGCCCCCTCGCGCCCGCCCAGCCGCAACGCCCAGTCCTGCCAGGCCAGGCGGCGGGCCTTGGCCTCCGTGTACCGCGCAGCGGCCAGGAGACCGGAGACGACGGGGCCGAGCGGACGGAACGTCAGCGTCGTGGTGATCAGATTCGCCGTCGCCCAGCCGGTCTCGGCAGCCGCCGCACCGAACTTGCGGCCCGCGGCGTCCCGCAGCCAGGGAGTGGCCTCCGTGAGTTGGACCAGGGCGGGTACGACCGGTGGCAGACCGGGGATCCGGGCGATCCGCCCCGCCACCGCCACGCCGAACGCCACCAGACTCCCGGCCACCTGCATCGCGGCACGGACCTCCGCCTCGGGGCCACCGGGGAATCCGACACCGCGCGGGATCCGAACCGCTTCGGCCGCTTTGCCCGCACCCTCCCCGTGGGCCGCTTCCCGAGCGGCCGCCTCGGCCTCCACCTCGGCTTCCGCAACCAGGCGGACGAGGGCGCCTGAGTCGATTCCGGCAGGTTCGCAGCCGACGAACACGCAGCCGAGCGTGCCGTTCACCTCCGCCCGGCCCACTCCAGGCACGTCACCCAGCCGGGCCTCCAGCTCGCGCGCCGTCTGTGTCGTCCCGGGCTGTCCCACGTGCCCGACCTCGATCTGCACCCCGCCAGGGACCTGCCATGTGCGACGCGTCCGCGGCATCAGCAGCCGTCCGAGCGCCGAGAGCGCTACCGGCGCGGCGGTCACCGCCCCCGCGGCACTCCGGACGGTCCCGGAAAGCAGTGCTGGAATCACACGGCCTCCACCAGGCGCACGGTGCCGTCCCCAGGGGGCGGCACCCCTTTCCGACAAGTATGGGCGCGTCACGTCGGCACCGTCCTGCGGGAGCCCGGGGCGTGGACGCTGCTCGTGTCGGTGTCCGTCATAACGCCAGGGTGGGATGAGTACATCTGTTCTATAGTTGTGTACTTTTGTTCTTATGGCGAGGCCGGACTTTGGGGAGTCTCTGGCGACTCCGCAGGAAGTGGGGCAGCCGATGGCGAGCACGAGCACCGGTCCGCTGCCACTGTGGCGGGCGAGGGGCGAGGGGCGAGGGGCGAGGGGCGAGGGGCGAGGGGCGACGGGTTCGTCGGCATGACCCGGAACGCAGGACACGCATCCTGGACGCCGCTCTCGATGTCCTCGTAACGGACGGGGCTGCCGGCATCACGCACCGGAAGGTCGCCGCACGTGCGGACGTGCCGTTGGGGTCGGTCACCTACCACTTTTCGAGCCTTGCCGAGCTTCAGGCACAGGCGTTCGCCTGGTACGTCGGACAACGGACTGCGGAGTTCGAGGGCCTCTTCACGGAGGTGGAGACGCGCGAGGACTTGGTTGAGGTCCTGGTGGAACTTGTGCAGGGGGGACCGTCCCGGCGCCGCAGTGCGGTCCTCGGCTTCGAACTGCACCTGGCTGCTCTGCGCAATCCCACTCTGCGCGTGCTCACACAGGAGTGGACCAGGGACAGCCGGGCCATATTGGCCCGATTTACCGGGCCGGAGATTGCCGGCCGTCTGGACGCCTTGCTCGAAGGGCTGATCATGCATGCGCTCCTCGCGACGGAGCCGGAGCCGCAGGAGGCGACGCGGGCGGCGATCGTGCAGGCCCTCGCCACGGTCACCGGATGGGAAACGTGACGCGGTTGCCGCCCTTGACCCGCGCCTGCGAGAGATCGCGGCTGGAGTGAGGTCGACGTACGCGGTCTTCGCGGGCTTGGGACTGGCCGGGGCGACGTGGGCTTCCCGACTGCCGCAGATACGCGCACGGATGGACCTGGCGGCCCTACTCTGATCGGACTCCTCGTCGGCCAGACCGCTCTCGCACATGCCTTGCTCGTCATCGCGGCCCTCATGGCCGGGTCTGTCACCCTCGCCGGCGCCGCCCGCTTCGAGCCGCCGGTCTCACGTGCACTGGCCCAGACCGCCACTCCCGTGACGCCGAGACCCTCAGCACACCAAGGAGAACCCCATGCCGAGCAACCCGCCCGTGATCGCGGTAAGTGACGCCGAACTGGCCGAGCTTCGCACCCGGTTGGAGGGCACGCGATGGGCCGAACCCTGGCCGGTCAACGGCTGGGAGGCCGGTACTGACACGGCCGAACTCCGTCGCCTCGCTGCGTACTGGGCCGGCGGCTACGACAGGCGAGCCCACGAGGCCGCCATCAACGCCCTCCCCTCACACCTCGCCGACCTCGACGGAACACCCGTGCACGGACTTGATCACGGCCGTCGACGGCTACCCCACCCTCGCCGACCTCACCCCCGACGCCCTCCACCGCCTCACCTGACACCCGCCGACCAGCCGGGGCCGGCACCACACGCCCGCGCCGTTCCAGGTCGCGTGGCCCGTGGTGGCGTAGCGGGAGCGAAGCACGTGACTACGCATGGCGTGTAGCGGCAGCAAGCGAGGGTTCGACTCCACGTCCGACGTTGTGCGGTCGGGCCTCCTCACCCACCTGGCACAGGACTCGCGCCACACCACGGCTGCGTCAACCCCAACATCCACTCCGTGTGGTCGCTGTTCCCGGGCGGCGTCGATGAAGTAACCCATACGGTTCCGGTCTCCTTGCCGGGCGGAGACAGCGGCGACAGCCGCCGACGAGAAATGCTGGACCGCATGCTGATCTGGAACCAGCGCTGTCTCCTGTACGCCTTACATGAGTTCGAGATCCAGCCGCTTCCGATCGAAGATCCGGGCACGATCGCGCACCTCAACGTACGCAGGCGCACGCGATGCGGCGGCATCCTCCACGAGTACACGCACGCGGCTTTACCAGCACGGATGAGGCGTTCGACAAGCACAAGGTCAGGACTTCCACCGGACCGGCAGCTGACGCGGGCCGCGGATGAGCATGCCGCGGCGCCAGGTCAGGGCGGCCGGGTGGGCGTCGAGGGCGAGGTCGGGGCAGCGCTCCAGCAGAGCAGGGATCGCGATTCGAGCCTCCATGCGGGCGAGCGGCGCGCCGAGGCAGTAGTGGATGCCGTGACCGAAGGCGACATGGCCGTGGGCGGGCCGCCGGATGTCGAAGCGGCCCGGGTCGGGGAAGCGTGCCGGGTCGTGGTTCGCGTCCGCCAGGGCCACGAGGACCAACTCACCACCGCCGGGGATGACCGTACTGCCGATCTCGACCGGCTCGGTGGTGAACCTGAACGTCGGCGTCTCCACCGGCCCGTCGTAGCGCAGCATCTCCTCCACCGCGTTGTCGATGAGCGTCATGTCCTCGCGCAGTGCGGTGAGTTGGTCGGGATGGGTCAGCAGGGCCAGCAGGCCGTTGGAGATCAGATTGACCGTCGTCTCATGGCCCGCGACCAGCAGCAGCCAGGCGGTACCGCGCAGTTCGTCCGCGGACAGCCGGTCGCCGTCCTCGTCCGTGGTGCGGATCAGGGCGCTCATCAGGTCCTGGCCCGGGGCCAGGCGCTTGCGTTCCAGTAACTCGGCGAGGTACGTGGACACTTCACCCGTCGCGGCCAGCCGCGCCGTCGGGTCGGGGTCGGTGAGGATCGTGGCGGTCCAGGCGCGGAACGCGGCCCTGTCCAGCATCGGCACGCCGAGCAACTCGCAGATCACCGAGATCGGCAGCGGAAACGAGAGTGCCTCGACCAGTTCGGCCCGCCCTTCCGGAAGCGCCACCATCGCGTCGAGCAACTCGTCGGTGATCTGCCGCACGCGCGGCGCGAGCTGCTCTATCCGGCGCGGAGTGAACTCGCGGACGACCAACTTCCGCAGCCGCTCATGGTCCGGCGGGTCGGAGTTGAGCATGTGTGGCCCCGCAGACGGACTGGGGATCGGAAAGGAGGGAGAAGCGTTCTTCCACTGCTTGGACAATCGCGGATCCACGAGCGCGGCCCGCCCGGCCTCGTACCCGACGACGAGCCAGGCCTCCGCACCCTCCGGAATCCGTACCTTGTGCACGGGTCCGCGCTCGCGCAGCGCCGCGTAAACCGGATACGGATCGCGGACGAAGTCCTCGCCCATCGCCACCAGATCGATCACCTCGGCTGCCGCCATCGCCTGCCCCCTGTCTCCCGGTTCGCCCCGACGCTAGCGGTGGGCGGCGTCTCGGCGAAGGACGCATCCAGCCGAACCGGGCGGGGAAATCCGGCCCGACGCGGACGACGAAGGCGAGCACGGCGACCGTCATGAGCCCGAAGACCACGGTGGCCGAGTGGGGCAGCGGCGGCTGGGTGTCGGTGGGTGATGAGACAGCAGGCGAGTTAAAGGATCGTGTGACCACTCGAGGTGAAAACCGTCCGCGTTTCCGTATGAGCTCACCGAGTGGGGAAGGTGAGCCGCAGAACGATCTCGCCGTCGTCGATCTCCCCGGTGGGCTCGAACCCGAACTTACGGTAGAAGGGCCAGGGTTCGCCGTCGCCGGGCTCGTAGCTGGTCAGTAGCTCGGTGGCGCCGTCCGCGCGAACCAGGGCGGCGATTTGTGTGAGCGCCTCCCGGCCGATCCCTCGCCCCTGGTACCGCTTGTCGACGAGGAGGCGCCAGAGGAAGTGCCGCCCCTTGTAAGGACCAGCCGGCGGTTTCCACGACAGCATCACGAAGCCGACTGGCTCGTCGCCGCGGTACACGGCGCGGTACCAGGGATTGGCCTTCGGTTTCTTTGCCGCCTCCTTGAGCGACGTGGACACGGAGGCGACGAACTGCTTCTGGTCACCTCGGACGCGGAGGGCACGAACGGCTTCCCGGTTGTCGTCGGTGATCTCCCGTAGGTGCACGCCTGGGGATCTCATGTCACGCCCCTTCCGCATCCGGCAGCTGCGCCATCCGGGCCTACGTGGAGAGCCGCCACCGGGCGGCATTCCCATGCGTAAGCGCTATCGAAGATGTCAGGTTCGACGTCTTCGCAGCGTATTCGACAAGGGGAATCTGGAGCGGGACTGGCACGCCGGTCTGTGACCGCGCCCGAGGCAGCTCCTAGTGAAGGGACATTCGGCCTGAGGTGGCGATGCACATGCTGAGAGCCCAAAGTGCCAGGAGTCAGGAACGTCGGTTGCTTGATCATCTGAGCTGAGAAGGGGTCGCAGGCCCATTCGTCAGCTACTTGGGCCGACCTGGCAAACGCCCCAAGATCCTGGGTGCCCCCGAACCCGGCCGGCGCCACGGACCTGGCCGAGATCGCGGCGACCGCGAGCACCACGATGCCGATCACGTTCCAGCCGAGGGCGGCGTACTCCAGGGCGAAGCCGCGGCGCATAAGCGTCTGGTGGGCGGTGTCATCAGTGCTGGTCACGGCGAGATCTTTCCAGACCTGCCCGTCGGCCTGGAAGGCGCATGGGGCAGTGTCGAAAAGGGTTGCGTTGCTCTCAGACGACGCGGTGCGGTCGGCGATGGGCGACCTTCAGGCGGGTATGGGTGGATAGCCGGTCCCAGCCGGTTGTTCGGCAGGCTCGCTCCACGGGTCCGTCGTACAGCTTGCCCATCACGAGGCTGGGGGTGCTGTCGGGGGTGAGAGTGAGAATGATGCGGGCCTCTGGACGAGCGGCCCGGCCGACCATGTGTGCCCTGGCTCTCTGAACCTCGGGCAGGCGACCGGCATCGGCCGACAGGGCGTCGCTCACCGCGTGGTCACGGAGTTCGACGTTTTCAACGGGGGACGTTCCGCCAACAGGCATGCCGCCGGGGTGGTATCGCCGCAGCTGCGCCAGGAGCCACGCCAGGGCGAGTAGGGCGATGAGAGTCAGAGCGGCGATGACAGCAGGCCACAACCACCAGCCCAGGCCGGACCAAGTCGTGAGGTCGTGGTGGGTGAACAGCGTGTGGTGCGGGGTGGTCAGCGGCCAGCCATCGGGTGGGGTGAGGTTCCACCTCCGGTACACGTCCGCACCGGCGGCGAGCACCAAGAGGCTGCCGCCGAGCACCACCGCTCCGACCGTGGCCAGCAGGATTCGATTGGCCTTTGCCAGTGCCTCCATCGCGTTCCTCCACTTTTCGCCGATGTCCGTCTGGCGGCTATGTCGAGCGCCGCACTCGGACTGTCAATCTCGGGGAGTGGGCCAGAGCAAGTCGGTCGCGTTCCGCGTCCGTGATGGCAGTGACGAGTTCGCCCTTCACCTCACGGAGGTCACGGAAGCGCACGTCGGCCTGCACTTTGACCCGGCGTCGGCGCACACGGACCTTTGCTCGGCCAACTCCAGGGATGCGCATGGCAGTATCGCGTAGCAGTTGTGCCGCGCCGTCGCGGTCCAACCCGGCGCGTATTGCGCTGCGGTCGGCTGCGGGAATGCGCATGGGCAGCAGACGACGCATGCCGGGGGTGAGGGCCAACACGATCAGCCACAGGCCGAGGACTGCGGCAACAGCAGCGCCCGTGAGCATCCACACGTCGTCCAGCGGACGGCTTGCCAGTTCCTCGAAGAGGCCTTTGCGCCAGGCCGCTGCCTCGTATCCGGCCCGTACCCGGACGACATCGAACAGCAACATTCCGGCGCAGAACAGCACCACCAGTGCGACGATCGCGGAAGGTATCCGGCGCGAGGACCACAGTCTGCGCGATGAACGCTGCTTTCCCTCGCTCGCCAAGGCGCCGTGCCCGGGTTCGGGGACAGGCCTCGCGGGCCCTTGGTGGCTGTTCATAACTCTCCAGACAGAGCGGATGCCGCGCACGGTCATCGGACTCTCTTGCGCTCGCCCTCGATGAGCACAAGCCGCTGTACGGCCAGAGTGACTTCACTGACTTTCATCCCGGTCAACCGGGCAACGCGCTCGGCGATGTCGTGCTGTACCTGACGCGAAGTCCGAGCGATGTCGAAGGGATAGGGCAGTTCCAGTGACAGGGCCAGTCGCACTGACCCTTCGTGGACCGCAGCCGAGGCGCTGGGAGTGGCCAGGGCCCGGCCGGTGTGCGCCTCGGCTACGAGCCGTGTCAAGGACTCGCGCGCTGCCCTGGCCGCGATCCGGGCCACCACTTTGTCGGCGACCTCGGTCGCACCGCGCTCAGCCGGCGGCAGGAGCGCGGCGCCCGCCTCCGCTGCGCCGTGGGACGGTCGAGCCCCACGGACGGGAAGAGGTGGTTGGACGGTCATCGCACCCGACTCCGAGGAGGCTCCGAGTAACCGCGGGGGCGCTTGGTTTCCTGCTGCCCACCGAGGTCTTCCCGGGACCGGTCGCCCTCTTCCCGGCGGCGTACGAGATCGCCGACAACGAGGTCACCTTGCAGGAAGCAGCCGATGATCAAGCCCAGAGCTCCCAAGACCGCCACCACGAGGAACGCCCCGAAACCGCCGAAGTAGCCGGCGAACCCCAGGGTCATGCCTGTCACCAGGCCTGCTGTCGTTGTGCGCATTTCTCACTCACTGCCTCATGTCAGACGCTTCCAGAGCCCGGCGCGGGCCGGCTGGCGAGTTCACGTCACGCGGCCTTCGGCCGCCCCCGTCTCGTCTTCTTCGTCGGGCAGGTGGACGTCGTCGACGGCGATGTTCACCTCGACCACCTCCAGCCCGGTCATGCGCTCCACGGCGCCGATGACCTCGGTCCGGACCTCTGCGGCTACGTCCACGATGCAGACGCCGTACTCAACGACGACGTCGAGGTCCACGGCAGCCTGGCGTTCGCCCACTTCGACCGTCACACCCCGGCCGATTCCGGGGCGTCCACCGGGGACCCGGTCGCGGACGGCCCCGAGGGCCCTGGCCATCCCGGTCCCGAGGCTGTGGATGCCCGGAACCTCACGAGTGGCGATTGCGGCGATCTTCTCCACCACACTGTCGGCGATGGTGGTCCGCCCGCGGCTGTCGGCCGGAACGTCGGCGCCCCTGCCTCCGCCCTGCAGTGCTTGTCCGGCCTCGCTCGACTGGTCCTTGCCGATGGAAGGGCGGCTGGTCATGTCCGTCATGAGGATCTCCTCATTGATCCGCGCGGACACTGCACAGTGCCCGTCGAAAGCTTGGACACAACCCAGCCGCAATCGTCACGAAAAATTCGTGCTTTATACCATATAGAATTGTTTGTGCGGCGCTGAGGCTGGATACGCGCCTCGTAATCGGTGAGAGATCATCGACCGCTGTCCCTGTCCTGGGCCGCGCGACAGCTCCAAGCGCAATGCGAGCGGCTGATGCACAACGAACGCGGATCTCCGTCATACCTGCGGGCCGCCGACCATCCACCTGGTGGCCTGAGCCCGGCAACTGGCGGGAAATCGGCCGTCTCATCGGTCAGAGCGGTGGGGTGGGACGTCCTCGAAGGCCTGGAGGACACGCTACTGGCGGTGCGGGCCAGTGAGGGGGACGATGATGCCTTCGCCGTCCTGGTTCACCGCCACAGCGCTTCACTGCTCGCGCTGGCCCTCCATTTGCTCGAAAACTCCGTGGACGCGGAGGATGCCGTCCAGGATGCCTTTCTCAGTGCCTGGCGGCGTCTGCCGGAGTTTCGCGGTGACGCCGCCTTCCGTACCTGGATGTACCGCATCGTTACCAACCGATGTCTCAACATCATGCGCCGCCGCACCACGTGCCTGTCCCTGGACGCCGTCTCGGAGCCCGCAGCGCAAAGTGCCGACAGTGCGCCCGAGCGCGCTGCCGAGAGCGACGCCGCCACTGTCGCCCTGGCCCGGGCGCTCAGTGGGCTGAGCCCCGACCTGCGCGCCTGCTGGGTGCTACGCGAACTGCACGGCCTGCATTACGGGGAGATCTCACAGGTCGTAGGCGTCAATGAACAGACCGTGCGCGGCAGGCTCTTTCGGGCCAGGCGCTATCTGATGAAGGAGATGGGTCCATGGCGCTAGACGACCCGCATCTGCAGCCTTCCGGTGATGGGCCGCGGCCACAGGCGGGCGCCAAGCCGGTCGACTCGCGTCCTCTTGCTGACGCTCCGCTGCTCACCGGCGACCAGCTGCTTCCGTGCGGGCGTGCGCTCAGCCGTGTTTGGGAACACGCCCGCGACCTCAACGTCACCCCCGACCCGCACGCCGCCGGCTGCCGGTATTGCACGCAGGCTCTCGAGGGCCTGGTGGCTCTGGACGCAGCTGTCCTTGGTCTTCGCGCTCAGGAACGCCCCAGTGCCCAGGCTCTGGCCGACCGGGTGATGCGCGTGGTTCGCGCTGAAATGCGACTCGGCCAGATGCTGCCGCTGGATGACACCGCACAGAACTTGCAGATCGCCGAGACCGCCGCCGCGAAAGTCCTGCGCCGGACTGCCGACACCGTCCCAGGCGCCGCGGTCGGCAGTCTTCGGATAACCCCAACCGGCGACGGTCAAGCAGTACACATCGCTCTTACCCTGGCTGCCTCACTCGACCGGCCCCTGCCCGACCGAGCCGATCACGTGCGCCGAGTCATTCTCGACGCCGCAACCCGGGTGATCGGCCTGGCCGTCACCGACGTCGACATCGCGATCGTCGACACGCTGGAGCCGGCGCAGCCCACAGAAGCCGAAGTCGAATCCGAGGAAGGCGAAGTCCGATGACACTCGTGAGGACGGAGGACGATATTCGCCAAGTCGCGGCCCACGCCGCCCTCGCGGTCCCCGGTGTGGCTGGGCTGCAGCCCAGCTTCAGTCACCGCCTCGCCCGCGCCGCCGCTCGTGTGCAGCAGGCCGTCGGCATCGCGGCCGAGCCCCCCGAATCCGGCATCCGAGTCGAACACCCGTCGCAGGCCCCCGGGTGGCATGTGGAAGTGCGCTGCATGCTGCACGAGGACCGCCGCGTTGTGGATACCGCCCGCGATGTTTGTCAACAGGTCCGGTCCGCAGTCAGTGCTCATCTGTGCCGGGAGGGCGCTCCTGAACCCGTCACCATCCTGGTGGTGATTACCCAAACCTTGAGCCGTACGACCCGCAGCACCCGTGCCCTCGGCTGAGCGCATTCCCTGGAAACCGACCCGTGGACGGCTCGGCCAGGGGACCTGAGAAAAGAGCCGCCTCGCGCGGCACTGCTGGCAAGGCATTCTCACGGCACCCGCTCTTCCGGTATGGAGCTGTCCCGGGGAGCCGATACAACGAGGCCCGTGCGCGGGTCGTGGTCGAGCTGACTCGTGGCCCGCCCGCTATGGCGCGACACGCCCCTGATCTTATGGGCTCGCCCCATGGTGGCGACCCGGAGTCTCGAAGCAGGCAGTCTCGAAGCAGGCCCCAGTCACCGTCGCCCCAGGTTGGAAGAGTACGGCTGTGGACAGGGGGACCGAGAGGGCGCTCCGTCCCCCGATGCCTTGACACGTCATCGCTTGAAGGGGGTCTTAGGGGGTCTTTGGTCTTCGGCGCCCATCCGCACGGCGCCCGGCCCGCGCTCAGAGGGTTCCGGGGAAGCGGGCCCGGCCCGCCCGTCACCGGGACGACGAGAGTCGTGGGCCGGTCCCGAGGAGGGCTGACGCGCCGCCGTCCTGCGGGGTCGGCGGGCGTTTCAGCTCATAGCGGCCAGGTCTGCAGCGGGTACGCGCTTGGCTGCCCCGCTGTGAGTTCCACGAGGGTGGCCCGGTAGGAAAGAGGCATGGACAATGTCATAGACCTGCGTAGCGACACCGTCACCCGCCCGACCGATGCGATGCGTACCGCCCTGGCACGGGCCGAGGTGGGCGACGACGTGTTCGGCGACGATCCCGCCGTGAACGCTCTCCAGGAGCGGGTGGCGCAGTTGCTCGGTTTCCCCGCCGGACTGTTCGTCTCGTCCGGAACGCAGAGCAACCTGTGCGCACTGCTCAGTCACTGCGGGCGGGGCGAGGAGTACATCGCGGGGTCGAACGCCCACCTCTACAGCCATGAGGGTGGCGGGGCGGCCGCACTCGGGGGAATCCAGCCGCAGCCGTTGCCACACCAAGAGGACGGGACGCTCGACCTGACGGACATCGAGGCGGCCGTCAAGCCGGACGATCCGCATTTCGCGCGAAGTCGGCTGCTGTGTCTGGAGAACACGTTCGGCGGCACGGTGATCGCCCCCGAGTACCTTCAGACGGCCACGGCCTTGGCCCGCAAGCATCGCCTGGCGACGCACCTGGACGGGGCCCGGCTGTTCAACGCCGCGGTCGCCGGCGGCGGCGATCCCTACGACGGGGCACGGAAGATAGCGGAGCATTTCGACAGCGTGTCGGTGTGCTTCAGCAAGGGCTTGGGGGCGCCGGTGGGCTCGATGCTGCTCGGTTCACGGGAGTTCATCGGCGAGGCCAGGCGATGGCGCAAGGCCCTGGGCGGCGGCATGCGGCAGGCGGGCGTCCTGGCGGCGGCCGCCTCCTACGCGCTGGACCACCATGTCCGGCGGCTGGCCGAGGACCACGCGAACGCCGCACTGTTCGCCGAGATCCTCGACGGCGTGCCGGGACTGGAGGTCGGCGCGGCGCGCACCAACATGGTGTTCGCGCGGTCCGTTGCGGGTGTCACGCCACCGGACCTGGGGGAGCGGCTGGCGGCCCAGGGAGTGCTGTGCACGGGCGACCGGTCCACCTTCCGGTTCGTCTTTCATCTCGACGTCTCCAGGCCGGATGTGGAACGTGCGGCACGCGTGGTACGGGAGACCCTGGACGCAAGCACCGCCTGACCATCGCCGGCCGGCGGGAAACGCTGTTCTGCGACGATGCCGTCGACCTGATCCGCCTCGTCAACCGCAGATCCTCTGCCGTCAGCGAGGACAACGATCTGATGCCCTCCGCCGCGAGGGCATCGGCACCGTCTTGCTCACGGTCAATCACGCGTCGACCTCCTGCACCTGAGCCTCCAGACCGCGCAAGTCCGCGGTCGAGAGCACGATCGGTCCTGCGCTGGTGATCACATCCTCAATGACCAGCACCTGGTGCCCCCCGATGTCGGCGCCGTCGGCGAGGCGGCAGCTGCCCTACGGCTCGGCCTGCTTGCGCACCAACGCGCAGGGCAGACCCGTGTGACGGCCGAGCGCGGTCACCACGGGGTGCCGTCCATCTCCAGACCGCCGATACTCGGTGCGAGAGGGCACCAGCGGAGCCATCTGCCGGGGCGATCTCATCCAGCAGACCGGGTCCCCCGCCAGTTGCCCTTTGTGGCCAAGGCATCGCCTCCCCCACGAGCCTCAAGCGATGGGCCGTCGCTCTCCACGGTGACACCGTGAACAGGTCACAAGGCATCTTGTGCGTTCCAGGCCCTGCCTCCGTCTGTCAGTGGGTACGGTCGGGACTGGCTCAGGGGGAGGGATGCGCTTTCTCGGCCAGGTCGAGGCGGCGCATCAGAAAGCTGGCGAACATCAGCATTTCGAGGGTCTCTTGGGGATCTTCCTCCCGGTGCGGTCCGTGTCCGCGGGGATTGCGTAGGGCGGTCATGGCTCCCTTGTAGAGATCCCGCATCCCCCTTCGGGTCTTAGGAGAGTGGCCAGTTGCGCAGGGCGGCATCGGCCATCTCTTGGAGTTCGTCGCGGCCCACACCGCTCGCGGCTTGTACGGCGATGCCGTAGGCGAAGGTGGTGACATAGCGGGCCAGTAGCCCCGGATCGGCCTCGGGGGGCAGGTCGCCCTCGTCGACGGCGCGCTGGAACCGTTCATGGATGCAGGAGTAACCGTTGTTGCGCCAGGCGACGAGGAGGTCACGGACTTCCTGCCCGGAGTTGCTGGTGGTCAGGGCGCCCTGGACGCCCAGACACCCGTGGGGGTGGTCCGGGCGGGTGGTGGTCCGGACGGTGCCGGCCAGGATCGCGGTGGCGACGCCGAGGGCGGTTGGCTCCTCCAAGGCCTGGGCCAGGTATGCGCTCGGGCCTTCGGTGTAGCGCTCCAGGACCTTGCGGAACAGCTCCTCCTTGTTGCCGAAGGCTGCGTACATGCTGGTGGTGGAGATGCCCATCGCGTCGGTGAGGCCGGACAGGCTGGCCCCCTCGTAGCCGTGCTCCCAGAAGACCAGCATGGCGCGCTCGAGAGCTTCGTCGGCGTCGAATCCTCGCGGTCGGCCGATGGGGCCGCTCTGTTTGGTCTCCACCCCCACAGCCTACCCTTTCCGCATCGATCGCTGCAGAAGTGCTACCGTTCGACTTCCGCAGCGATCGCTGCAGAAATCGAAAGGGGCTGTGCAGATACTCGCTTGCGGCGAAGCCCGCCAAAGGCGCCCCGTTTCGACACACGCCGTTGACGAACTGCGCACGAACGCATGTGTCCTCGAACGCGCTTGAGGGATGCCGATCGGCGGGGCAGCGTGCGGGGAGATGGCGCCGCGGGCGGGCCGACTGCCTGGAGCGGAGAACCTTCGTTCCGCTGTGGCGCCAGGCACGGCGCCATCGCTCCACCGAACCGGCAGCACGACCGGCAGGCTCATCGATGCCGTCCCTGCCGCGGCGCCGGCAGTACTGAGCGGGTGACCCCTTGGAGCGGGGCCACCCGTCGATCTTGGGACCTGTGGCCGAGCGATGAGCCCTCCGTGCCCCGGGCCGCCTCGCGCGCTCAGCCCTCCGTGCGGGCGGGCAGCCGCCATCCCGGGCGCGGGAAGTGGCAGGTGTAGCCGTCGGGGTAACGCTCCAGGTAGTCCTGGTGCTCGGGCTCGGCCTCCCAGAAGGGGCCGACCGGCTCGACCTCGGTGACGACCTTGCCCGGCCACAGTCCGGAGGCGTCCACATCCTCGATGGTGTCCTCGGCGATCCGCTTCTGCTCGTCGTCCACGTAGTAGATCGCCGAGCGGTAGCTGAGACCGATGTCGTTGCCCTGGCGGTTCTTCGTGCTCGGGTCGTGGATCTGGAAGAAGAACTCCAAGATCGCGCGGTAGTCGGTCTTCTCGGGGTCGAAAAGGATCTCGATGGCTTCCGCGTGGGTCCCGTGGTTACGGTACGTCGCGTTCGGCACGTCACCCCCGGTGTATCCGACCCGGGTCGCCGTCACGCCCGGGAGCCGGCGGATCAAGTCCTGCATCCCCCAGAAGCATCCGCCCGCCAGCACGGCCCTCTGAGTCTGCGCTGCCATTTCGGCCCTCCAATATCTGTCGTTTCGGTCACTCGGGCTGCTCGGCTCGCACACTGGTGGCAACCCGCGCCTTCGCACCTCATCAGCGCGTAAGGGTTCCAAACAATTCCGTGCCCGCCCAAACGGCCCCGCGGTCGCCGGCCGTAGAGTGGGCGGCTCGTCGCCGGCCCCGGCTGCCCTGCCCACCTCCAGGCGCCGACGTTGGACCTGGAGCACTGCGGCCGTATGGCGTTCCGTCCGTGACCTGCGGCTGCGCGGAGTATCAAGGCCACCGGCCGTGACACGCACTCGGGGCGGGAGCGGGACATCCTCTGATGCGCCCGCCGGTCGCCGGCAGGCGCCCCACGTATGTGCACACCCGGGCTACGCCAGCACCGCGTACGTCTCGGCGGCGGTGTCGTGCAGTTGCCAGAGGCGGTCGGCGACGTTGTCCGGCTCGTGTTTCCGACCTGTGCCCACTGCGCCGACGACCACCAGGTGGGCTACGTGCAGCGGGGTGTCGGCGAGGGCCTGGGACAGCAGCGCCGCGTACGTCTGCGCGCTCGCGCGCGCCGGCGCGCGCATCGCGTGGAGCGGCGAGCATCCACGCTGGGCGTGGACTGCCAACGCTGCCCCGTCCGTTGTTGGCGGTGATGTCGGACGCCGCGCGGGTTCGCCTTGCCCTGCGCCTGCCGGGGCGTCAGCTGACCCGGCGGCAGCAGGTGGTCGGGGGCGCCGCCCGACACGGGGTGCACCTCGTGGATGGGGCAGGGTTCGACCGCAGTGTAGGCGCCTGTCACGGGTGGGTCTAAGGTCTGAATCACCGGACCAGAACGATGGGGGGCGGTCGGCAATGGCGCAGGACGAGGCCGTGATCGGCTGCACGGGGGAACTGCTCGTCGGCACGCGTGGATCCGCCGGTCCCGGCGAGATCCTGGTGCGGGTCAGGGGCGGCTCCGAGACCTTCCTCGCCTGGTCGCAAGAGCCCCTGCCGACCGGGGCCACAGTGCTCGTGATCGATTCCCGTGGATGCCGTGAAGTGGACGTCATCGAATGGGGCGATCCGTTGGACACGTTGCGCGGCGATGCCGCCGACGCCGGCTAAGGAGAAGAGGATGTTCGGTTACCGCGTTCCCGCCCCCGATGAGGCGATGCTGATCTCGGGAGGACGGCGGGGACTGGGGGGCGCGCCGTTCCGGGTGGTGACGGGGCACGGCAAGTTCGTGCTCCCCGTCTTTCGCAAGGTCCGCTTCCTCACCCTTTCGATGTGCGAGGCCGAGGTCACCGAGACCTGCGTGACGAGGCAGGGCATCGCGTTGCACGTCCGCGCCGTGATCGCGTTCAAGGTCGGGAACGACACAGAGAGCGTCGTCAACGCCGGGCAGCGGTTCCTCTCCGACCAGGATCAGATGTCGGTCCTGACCGGCCGGATCTTCGCCGGCCATCTGCGTGCCATCATCGGCTCGATGACGGTCGAGGAGATCGTCACCGAACGGCAGAAGCTCGCAGCCGAGGTGCTGGACACGTCCAAGACCGAGATGGCGAAGATCGGCCTCATCGTGGACTCGCTGCAGATCCAGTCGATCGACGACGGCGACACCGGCTACATCGACGCGATGTCCGCGCCGCACAAGGCGGCCATCCAGAGGCAGGCCCAGATCGCCCAGGCTCAGGCCAACCAGGCCGCGGCCGAGGCGGAGCAGGACGCGGCGCGCAAGCAGGCCGAGTACGCCCGGCAGACCGCGGTGGTGAAGGCGGAGTACTCGGCCGAGGTGGATCGCGCTCAGGCACACGCCGCCCAGGCCGGACCGCTGGCGCAGGCGCACGCCCAGCAGGAGGTGTTGGCCGCCCAGACCGAACTGGCCCAGCGTCAGGCCAAGCTGCGCCAGCAGCAGTTGGTCGCCGAGGTCGTGAAGCCCGCAGAGGCCGAGGCAGAGCGGGTCAGGATCCTCGCCATCGCCGAGGCGGAGCGCATGAGGATCCAGGCCGAGGCGGCGGCCTCGCACGACCGTGTCGCCCTCGACCGGATGCTGATCGACCAGCTCCCGCAGATCGTGAAGGAGGCCGCGGGGGGCCTCTCCGGTGCCAATGTCAACGTCCTGAACGGAGCGGACGGTCTCGGCGAGATAGCGGCCGGCCTGGTCGCCCAGGGCCTGACGATCCTGGACTCGGTCCGGCAGAACCTGAACGGCCAGAACAGCGGCGGCCGCCCCGAGCAGGGCAACGGTCGGCTCGAACTGCACGGCCCGCGTACGCCGGAGCAGGACACCGGCGAGGAGAGGTAGTCCCGACGGCATACGGCAGGCTCGGCCCGGGTGCCCGGGCCGAGCCACCGCGGTGCTGCTCTGTGTCCACTGGACACGCCGGACGTCTGGTGCGGCTGCGGCGGATCCGCCGGGGAGGCCGCCAAGCGTCTGTACGTTCACCCCAACACGGTGCGCATGCCGCCTGCGCCGCATCGCCGGGCGTACCGGACGCTCCCTTGCCGATCCCTGCGGCGTCCCCCAACTCTCCCTCGCGCGGCGTGCAGTGGGTCAGACACGGGGCCGCGGGCCCGAGTTGAACCCGCGCCTGACAACGCCGGCTGGACATCCGCACCATCAACGACAGGCTGCTCAGCCCTCAAGCCGACGTTCACGTCGTCCGCGGCTCCCGGACTCGAGTTGCGGGTTCACAGCAGGTTAAATAACGTTACATTCAGTCACGATGTCGCTGAATGCGAAGTCGGCATCTCATTGTTTTCTGTCTCCGGCTCGGATCTGGGTGGAGTTCGCCGGGTTGTAGGAATTGTGTGCTGGATTTCCGCTGTTGTTGAGGAATTTGAGTTTCAGTGAAGGGTTATTCCTCGAAAACGCATGGCGAAAACACGTGGCGAAAACACATGGAATGACTTCAAGGAGATCTGCCATGTCCGAAATTCCCCAGCGGCACTCTCGTCGGGAGTTCCTCTCCGTCTCGGCCGCCGCGATGACCGTGGCAACCACTGGGGCTTTCGGTCTGCACTCCGGAACCACCGAGGCTTTCGGTCTGCACTCCGGGAGGCAGGCCGCGACGACCGGGAGTGCGAGCATCCGCCCCTTCCACGTCAACGTTCCGGAGCAGGATCTGGCCGAACTCCGTCGACGCATCATCGCGACCCGGTGGCCCGACCGTGAGACTGTCCGCGACCAGTCCCAGGGCGTCCAGTTGGCGAAAATTCAAGAACTCGCACGCCACTGGGGAACGGCCTACAGTTGGCGGAACGTCGAGGCGAGGCTGAATTCCTTGCCGCAGTTCCTCACCGAGATCGACGGGCTCGATATTCATTTCATCCACGTCCGCTCTCGCCATGCGAACGCCTTGCCGATGATCCTGACCCATGGCTGGCCGGGCTCAGTCCTGGAATTTCTCAATGTGATCGACCCACTCACCAACCCCACGGCCTTTGGGGGACGCGCGGAGGACGCGTTCCATCTCGTCATACCCTCGATGCCCGGCTACGGTTTTTCGGAAAGGCCGACGAGTACCGGCTGGGGCCCCGACCGGATCGCGCGCGCCTGGGCCGTACTGATGGAGCGCCTGGAATACAAGCGCTATGTGTCCCAGGGTGGCGACTGGGGTGCGGTGATCTCGGACAAGATGGCGGTGCAGCAACCCGCGGGACTGCTCGGTGTCCACGTCAACTTCCCCGCCACCGTCCCCGCGCACATCGCCAAGAAACTCGAATGCGGCGATCCGGCCCCAGCCGGCCTGTCCGTCGACGAGAAAGCTGCATACGACAAACTGGCCGCCTTCTACAAGACGGGCTCGGGCTACTCCGCCATGATGGTCACTCGCCCGCAGACTGTGGGATACGGACTGTCGGACTCGCCCGTCGGACTGGCCGCCTGGATGTACGACAAGTTCGCCGCGTGGACCTACAGCGGCGGTGATCCCGAGCGGGTACTCACCAAGGATGAAATGCTCGATGACATCACGCTCTACTGGGTCACGAACACCGCGGTTTCTTCCGCTCGCCTCTACTGGGAGAACAACGCCAACAACTTCAACGCTGTCTCGGTTTCCATACCGGCCGCTGTCACAGTATTTCCTGGTGAAATCTACCAGGCGCCGCTGAGTTGGACCGAGCGCAGCTACCACAAGCTCGTCTACTTCAATAAGGCCCACAACGGCGGTCACTTCGCAGCCTGGGAAGTCCCGGATATCTTTACCGACGAACTCCGAGCCGCGTTCAGGTGGCTGCGCTAGCCGAAGGTCGGGTTGTACGCCGCGATCCCGAGCTGCCACCGGGGTGGCATGAAGATGCGGGAGCGGAGGGGGCCGAGTCTGCTCGCCCCCTCGACTTCGGATCGTCACTCCAGGCCCACCATGCCGTGGCCCGCGGGAGGTGGCATCGGTTCGCCCGACGCCACCTCGCACCTGTGGACGCGGAGGCGATGCTCCTGTCGGTCAGCCGCCGGCCGTGAGTTCGCCGGAGAAGGCGGCGGCCATGCGCAGCCACGGCTCGGCCTCGTCGTGGCGTCCCTGTCGTTGCAGGGTGCGGCCCAGCATGAGGTGGGCGTAGTGCTCGACCGGCTCGCGGTCGATGATCTCGCGCAACTCTTCCTCGGCGCGCCGCAGTTGCGCCGAGTGGTAGTAGGCGCGGGCCAGCAACAGCCGTGGCCCGGTCTGGTTCGGGGCCTCCTCGACGACGGCGGTGAGCAGCTTCGCGGCTTTGATGTAGTCCTTGGCCGCGAAGAGCAACTGGGCCCGCTCCCAGCGCTCGGCGGTGGTCTCCTCGTGCGGGACGCCGACGCCGTTGTCGAACAGGTGCAGGGCCGTCGCCCAGCGGTCGGCCGCGACCTCGCCGTTCGCCTGGTAGTCGTTGAAGTTGTCGATCACGAGATCTCCTCTCCCGGTGTCGTGTGCGGCATCCGTCCGGCGTTCTCGAACCCGAGCCGGCCGCTGTTGAAGTCCTCGATCGCCTGCATGACCTCGGCCTTGGTGTTCATCACGAACGGCCCCCAGTGCGCGATCGGTTCGCGGATCGGCAGGCCGCCCAGGATGAGCACGTCCAGGTTCGGTGTGCGGGTGTCGGGCTTCGCGGTCGCCTCGACGGTCAGGGCCTCTCCATGCCCGAAGACGGCCAGGTTGTGGGCGGCCAGGGGGCGCTGTTCGGCGCCGACCGTGCCGTGCCCGGACAGGCCGTAGACGAGGGCGTTGAAGTCCGGCCGCCAGGGCAGGACCAGTTGCGCACCGGGACTGAGCGTGGCATGCACCATGGTGATCGGCGTGAAGGTGCTGCCCGGGCCGCGGTGCCCGGCGACGTCTCCCGCGATGAGACGTACCAGGGCGCCGCCGTCCGGTGAGGACAGGAGTGTCGCCTGGGGACCCTCGATGCTCTGGTAGCGGGGAGGGTTCCACTTGTTGGCGCGGGGCAGGTTGACCCACAGCTGGATGCCGTGGAAAAGGCCTCCGGAGACCACGAGGTCCTCGGGCGGCGCCTCGATGTGCAGGATGCCGCTGCCGGCTGTCATCCACTGAGTGGCGCCGTCGGTGATCACGCCTCCGCCGCCGTGCGAGTCCTGGTGCTCCATCCGGCCGTCGATGATGTACGTGACGGTCTCGAAGCCGCGGTGGGGGTGCCAGGAGGTGCCCTTGGGCTCGCCGGGCGCGTACTCGACCTCGCCCATCTGATCCATGTGGATGAACGGGTCCAGCTCGCGCAGCGAAACGCCCGCGAAGGCGCGGTACACCGGGAACCCCTCGCCCTCGAAGCCCTGTGGCGCGGCGGTCACCGAGCGGACGGCCCGCTGTTCGGTCGCCTGCGGATCTAGCTCGGGGATGCGGGGCAGCCGCAGCGGACTCTCCACGGTCACGGCGGGCATGTCATCCTCCTCGGGTGCGGTGGCCGATCCGGATGCTGCACATCCCTCGGCAGGCCTTGTCGTGCATGTACTCCAACATTCAACCATCCGGGATCATTCCGCGCCGCGCCCCCGGCTCAGGCATCACACCCTCCGGCCGTTCCGGTCCACCGTGCGAGTTCACCAGCAGGGCGCCGACGGCCCGGACGGCGGGGGTCGTGGACAGCTCCTGACAGTCCACGACCACGGCTCGCTGCCCTTGGCTTCGCGGCGTCTCCGGACCCGTTGGGCCAGCCCGAGCAGTTCGCCCGGGCTCCGGGCGCGAACCGTTCGAGGACCCGGCGGGGATGACCTTGTCGGGGCCTTACCGGTAGTCGTCGGGGTGGGACTGCATCCAGGTGTTGACCTTGTCCCGGGTGCCCAGCAGGAGCTTCTGGTGCCGTTTGAGGTTCGGGAAGGAGAAGTCGCCCTCGAGGGTGTCCTGCATCGCGTGGATCCAGGTGAGGGGACCGGCGAAGTGCCCGCTTCCCTTCGGGCTGGCTTTCATCGAGTTGTACAGGTCGTCGAGGTTGGTCAGCACCCGGGTGAGGAAGTACTCGCAGTTCCCCGGGGTGGTGCAGCCGTCGTTGTAGGTGGCCTGGAGCACGGCGAAGGCGTCCCGGACCTGCGGCACCGCCGCTCCCGGCGCGGCCTCCGTGGTCGGGGAGTCCGCCCCGGAAGGGCTCGCCGGCGACGAGCCGGGACTCGACGGGTCGCTGCTCGCAGTGGGGCTCGGCGCGGTCGAGGACGGGGCACCACCGAGGGGCGCGGCCGTAGCGCTGTCGTGTCCGGAAGCGCTGTCGTGCCCGGACGAGCACGCCGCCAGCAGGACCGCCGCCAGCAGTATCGGCGCTGCGCGACGCGCGGCTGAGTACACGAGTGTCCCCCGGTGATCGACTTCCTGTGATCACTTCTCTAACAGTCCGGGCAGTGAATTGTCCACCTGTTCTGCCGCATCACCCGGTCCGGTGTCGATGTGAGCTTCACGCGAAGCCGGCGTGCTACAGAACCCACGCGACCCAGGCGGCTCCTCCGTCCGGTTCGGCGTCCGCGAACACCACGCCCATGATCGCCGTCATTCCGAGGAAGACGACCGGCACCAGCCGGCCGAGGCTGACCCGGACTTCGCGAGCCGGACGGAGCTGGGCTCCGCCAGTGGTCTTCGTGAGGCTGACCTTCGGGCGCGATTCCGTGCTGCGGGGCCGTTCGTGGCTGCTGCGTGGCTGACACCGAATGCTGCCGTGCAGGGGCCCGTCCAGGTCCCCCAGATCTTTCGGTACGCTTCCTGATACCCGACCGGATCCCAAGCCGTGGCCCCACCCGTGTTCTCCGCGGTAGCGACATGCACCGGTGCCACATATCCACTCGCCGGCTCCCCCGCGAACGCCCGGTTGAACTCGTCGATCATCTGCCAGCCCTGCTGGATCAGCGGCTCAGGGACCGTCGCCGACTGGTACTGGCGGCTGTTGATGCGTTGGAAGGCCGACAGGTCGCCGTCGCCCGCGCCGACGTTGAACGGGGGGCCGGCTCCGGGCTTCCCCCTGGCGCGCAGGGCCGGGGCCGCGTCGCCGAAATACAGGTCGTTGATGGCCGCGGAGTAGGTCCAGGTGTCACCCAGGCGGGACAGCAGGGAGGAGACCTGCTGGGGGGTGCGGGTGCTCGCGTCCGGGAGGGAGATCGGCGACGGCGGCGAGACGGACTCCGGGCAAGCGGTGCGCGAGGGTCTCGGCATGGAAGGAGCCCATGCGTCCGGCGCCGACGAGGCCGATGGCGAGGGTGTGCTGGGTGGTCATGCGGGTTCTCCGTACGTCCGTGGGTGACCGCGGTTCGAAGCGCGAACGCCGAGCGGAAACGCTCCAGGGCGCGCTCGCTGTCGCCCCCGGAGGCCCAGGCCTCCATGGCGACCGTGCCGTCGTAGCCGAGCTCCGCCAGGGCGCGGGCCACGGCCGGGTGGCGGATCTCGCCGGTGCCCGGCTCGTGGCGGCCGGGTACGTCGGCCACCTGGATCTCGCCGATCAGCCCGAGCCCGTGCGCCCGGCGGACCAGTTCGATCAGGTTCCCCTCGCCGATCTGGGCGTGGTACAGGTCCAGGTTCGTCCGCAGTCCGGGGCGGTCCACCGCCGCGACCAGGGCGAGGGCGTCGGCGGCCGTCGCGAACGGCACACCCGGGTGGTCGACCGCCGTGTTGAGGTTCTCGAGGGTGAAGGTGACGCCGGCGCTCTCGCCCAACTCGGCGAGCCGGGTGAGCGTGCGACGGGCGGCGACCCACATCGGACCCGTGACCTCGCCGGTCACCGGCACCACCGGCAGCCGTCGGCCTGTACGGCACGGTGGGCGTCACCGCCGACCTGGCGCCGTATGTGCGCGGCGAGGCGTCGGCGACCGCGACCGGCCACCGTGGGCTCGGGCGCGCAGCCGACGGCCGCCGTGGCCGGGTCATGGGCCGTCTACGGCGGTTCGACCTGGCGCCTTGCAGGTGCAGTTGTCGATCCACTCCCGGTGCAGCGTCGCCAACGGAATGGTGCGCCGGGAGTTGAGGGCGCGCGCCCGTCCCATGGGACATCCCGCTCATCCCTGGAACGACGGAACGGCATTCCCGGCCCTCGGCATGGAAACGCTGGGCGACGTGAGATCACGCTTCGTGATCGGCACTGTCAGCACGGAGGTTTCCATGATTCGTCGGACACTGCAGAGCGGCCTGGTGGCCGCGATCGCGATGTTCGCGCTCGTGCCCACGGCGGCCGTGGCCGTCGAGGGCGACCACGCCACCCCGGCGGCGCCGGTTGTGGCGACGGTCCCGCACCGCCTGCACCCGCTGCTTCCCGTCCCCGCCCGGCACACGCCCGTCCGTCACCGTGTGCACCACTCCACGCGGTGCCACCACCACGCGCGTCACGTGCGTCATGCTCGTCACATCCGACACGTCAGTCATATTCGGCACATGGGTCACGCCGGTCGTGTCCACCACGTCACATGGACGGCGTACCACCACCGTTCCGCCCGTGTCGTCGGGCGTGTCGCCACGCGCCACACCCCGCTGAACGTCCGCTCCGGCCCCGGCCTCGGCTACCGCGTGGTCGGCCACCGCCATGTCCAGGGCCGGCTGCTGCTGGTCTGCAAGAAGCACGGCTCGTACGTCTTCGGGAACCGGCACTGGTACAAGCTCGCCGGCAGCAAGGGATACGTATCCGCCCACTACGTCCGTACGCGGAGCGCCGTGTCCTGGTGCTGACGCGCCCCACCTCACCTCTCCCGAAGGAACGCCCTGCCCGGTCACCCGTGTGCCCGGGCAGGCCGTCGGTGTGCCCGTGTCCCGGTGACTCACCTATCTCCTGCCGATATCTCCTGCCGATATCGATGTGTGGCGGCACCACAGCGACGGGAACACATTCCGACAACAAGGGCGAACTGCCCAAAATGGAATCAGCGTTGAGGGACAGGTCATGCGACAGCCCCAGGGATCCAGACCGTGAAAGCAGGCGCAGCGCGAACGGCGGCGTTCTCCCGGCCGGCGGCCGCCCCGCCCACGCAGACCGACGGGCCGTTCGTGACGGAACTGCGCGATCTGAAGGAACGTACCGGGCTCAGCCTCGCGGCCCTGGCCGCGCGCACCCCGTACAGCAAATCCGCCTGGCACCGGTATCTCAACGGTGTTCAGCGGCCTCCCAGCTCGGCGGTGGAGGCGCTGGCGCGGCTCGCCAACGCCGACCCCGCCCCCGTACTGGCGCTGTGGGAGACGGCCGAACGCCCACCGGCCGTGGGCGCGTCCTCGTACGACGACGGACCCGCGCGGCGGCCTGTCCGGCTCCGCCGGCTGCCGCTGTCGGCGCTCGTCCTGATCGTCACCGTGACCGCCGTGGCCGTCACCCTCGTCACGGCCCACCGCTCCGGTGCGCCCGCCGGGCGGCAGGTGACGGCATCCCCCCGGTGCCGGGGCGCCTCCTGCCAGGGGCAGCTGCCCGACGTCTCCGCCTGCGACCGGGACGCGCAGACCAAGAACACGGTCCGGGCCGCCTCCTATGCGGTGCGGCTGGAGTACTCCCCGTCCTGCGGCGCGGCCTGGGCCGAGGTCGAGGCGCGAGCGTCGGACGCCCGCGTCATCTCCGTCCGCTCGGGGCGGGACGTGCTGTCCGCGGCGTACCCGGGAGACGGTTCCGACGGCACGGCGAGCCCCATGCTCGCCGTGTCCTCGCCCGAAGGTGTGGAGGCGTGTGCCGAGGTGGACGGCAAGCTGGCGTGCACCGGCCTGGACGTGCGGTCGGCCGGGGAGCGCTGAGCGGATGATCTCACCGGGGGCGGTCGACCGGAGTGCTCCACGTCAGCACTCTTCACCTGACGAATGTCCTACATGTTGTAGGGTTTGGCTCGTCCGTCCGCCGGTCGGTATCGGCCGGCGCATCGTCGCCCATCGGGGGAGCTGTGCAGGAGTCGGACGAGCCGTCACCAGAGAGCGGCCCGGTCTTCGAGCGGACGGTGGACCGGGCCCTGGACCTTCCGCGGGTCGCCGCCGCGATCGGTACCGCCGGCGCGGGCCTCCCGCGCGAGCGGCTGCGCGCACAGGCTCTTGAGGCGCGCGACCACCTCGTCGGCGTCGCGGCCGAGGAGTACCGCCACTACCTCGCGCGGCGTGCCGCCGCTCGTGACGAGCGGCCTTCACGCGGCGAGGGCGGGACCGAGGGCGGGTTGCTGCCCGTGCTCGCGGTGCTGGTGCCGAGCCTCGGGGCCGCTGCCACCGGTGTGTTCCTGCTGTGCGGGTTCGGTCTGCGTGCCTTCGCCGTGCGCCCGCACATCGGCGACGGGCTCGTGATGGCCGGGGTGATCGCCGCCGCCGTGACGGCGGGAGCGGCCCTGGGGGACCTCGCCTGGCTCCTGGTGGCCCGCGCGCGAGGCCGCTGCGGACGCGGCGGCGATGATCCCGCCGACCGCGATCCCGAGGTGCGCCGCGCCCGTGAGGACTGGGAGCGTGCCGTACTGGAGCGGGGGCTGGTGCCGTTCCTGCTCGAGCGCGTCGGCTCCGAGCGAGCGGACGGCGGGCGCGGGGACCAGGACCGCGTCGTGGGGGCGGAGGAGAGGACCTAGCCGCCGCGGCTTCCCGTACGGGTGAACGGTCCGCAGCCCCCGAGGCGACTCGTCTTTGCCGGACTCCTACCTTGGTGAGGCCCCCGTTACCCCTACGAAATGTAGGGTGTCGGCGTGTGGGAGAACTGAGGGCAGACTGTCCAGCCGCCCATGTCAGCTTCCGTCCACGCCGGTCGCTCCGGCCTCTCGTTAAGGTGAGTCATCGCGGTGCCCGCACAGCAACAACCACCGATCCGCCAGCAGCGCGACCGGCGCCCGCAGGATCCGGCCGGGGAACGCCCGGCCCCGCTCGCGCGCCTGCGCCCGGCGGCGGCCGTCGCCACGGTCTGGTACCTGAGGCTGCAGGCCGTGCTGAACATCGTGGCGGTCCTCTCGCTGCCCTTCCGTGAAGAGGTCCACGAGCACAACGTCGGTGAGTTCTTCACTCCCTACCTGGCCACCGCCGGACTCGTCTCGGCGGCCCTCGCGCTGTTCCTCGCCCTGGTGATGCGCCGCCGCAAACGGGCCGCGTGGATCTTCAACATGCTGCTGGCGGGTCCGCTGTTCGCGCTCTACGTGCTCGCACTGACCCAGGACGCCTACCGCCGGCACGCCTTCAACTGGATCTCGGCCCTGCTCACCGGCCTGTTCGTGGCCGCGCTGCTGCTCGGCCGCAAGGAGTTCCGGGCCGTGGGCGACCGCTCCAACCCGCGGCTCGCGCTCATCGTCGGGGCGGCGGGAATCCTGGTCAGCGGTGGCATCGGCACGCTGCTGGTGGACGCCACCAACAAGGTCTCCGGAGCCACCCTGACGGACAAGATCGCGTACACGCTGTTGCGCGGCGTCAGTGTCGGCCCGCTCGCCGACCGCATCGACGCCGTGCACGCGCCGCGCTGGGTGGACATCACCATCAACGTCCTGATCGCGATCGCCTTCCTCCTGGTCCTGTACGCCTGCTTCCGTGCGCCCCGCGGCCGGGAACTCCTCGGCGAGGACGACGAACGCAGGCTGCGCGCCCTGCTCGCCAAACACGGTGAGCGGGACTCCCTCGGCTACTTCGCGCTGCGCCGCGACAAGGCCGTCATCTGGTCCCCGAGCGGCAAGGCCGCCATCACCTACCGCGTGGTCGGCGGCGTCACCCTGGCCGCCGGTGACCCGATCGGCGACCCCGAGGCCTGGCCCGGAGCCATCGAGGAGTGGCTTGAGGAGGCCCGGCGCCACGCCTGGACGCCCGCCGTCATGGGTGCCGGCGAGGAGGCCGGGACCATTTACGCCCGCCATGGCCTGGACGCCCTCGAACTGGGCGACGAGGCGATCGTGGAGGTCGCCGACTTCAGCCTGGAGGGCCGGGCGATGCGGGTCGTGCGCCAGGCGCACAACCGTGTCCGCCGAGCCGGGTACACGGTGCGGATCCGCCGCCACGGGGACATCCCCGAGTCCGAGATGGCCACTCTGATAGAGAAGGCCGACCACTGGCGCGACGGCGGCAGCGAGCGCGGCTTCTCCATGGCGCTGGGCCGCCTCGGCGACCCCGCCGACGACTGCTGCATGATGCTGGAGTGCCGTGACAGCGACCGCGAACCCCGGGCCCTGCTCAGCTTCGTCCCCTGGGGTGAGAAGGGCCTCTCCCTCGACCTGATGCGGCGCGACCGCGGCTGCGAGAACGGCCTGATGGAGTTCATGGTCATCGAGCTGCTGCTGCGCGCCCGCGAACTCGGCATCGAGCGGGTGTCGCTCAACTTCGCCATGTTCCGTGCCGTCTTCGAACGTGGCTCGCGCCTGGGTGCCGGCCCCGTCCTGCGGCTGTGGCGCTCGGTGCTGACCTTCTTCTCCCGCTGGTGGCAGATCGAGTCGCTCTACCGCGCCAACGCCAAGTACCGGCCCGTGTGGGAGCCGCGCTTCCTGCTGTTCGAAAAGAGCAGCGACATCCCGCGCATCGGGATCGCCAGCGCCCGCGCCGAGGGCTTCCTGACCGTCCCGAGGCTGCCGTCCCTCTTCGGACGGCGGCACACCCCGGCCGCGCAGGGGCCGCCGCGCCTGGCGTACGGGAAGAGTCAATGAGCGGGTACCGCAAGAGTCATTGAGCGGCAAAGTCCCGGGTCCGTGGTGAGACATCGCACCCGGGACGACGTAGAGGAGAGGGAAGCCCCCTGCGCCGCCCCTCCCGGAGGTACCCGCCCGTGACGATCGTCAAAGCACCCCCGGCCCCGGCCGACCGGCGCCACGGCGACGAGGAGGCCGAGCAGGGCCGGCAGTTCACCTCCTCCCATGGCCTGATCCTGCTGCTGCTTCTGCTGGTCGTCGGACAGGGACCGATTCGGCGGGCGCTGGGCGCGCCGGTGATGCAGAGCTGGATGACCGTCTTCCTCGCCGTGGTCGTCCAGGCCCTGCCCTTCCTCGTTTTTGGCGTCCTGCTCTCGGCGGCCCTCGCGGTGTTCGTCCCGCCGTCGTTCTTCGCCCGTGCGCTGCCGAAGCGGCCCGCCCTCGCGGTGCCGGTCGCAGGGGTGGCCGGGGCGGTTCTGCCCGGCTGTGAATGTGCATCGGTGCCCGTCGCCGGGGCTCTGGTGCGCCGGGGCGTCACGCCCGCGGCGGCGCTGGCCTTCCTGTTGTCCGCTCCCGCGATCAACCCGATCGTGCTGACCGCCACGGCAGTCGCGTTCCCGCGCAACCCGGAGATGGTCCTCGGCCGGTTCGTGGCGAGCCTGCTGGTGGCGTGCGCGATGGGCTGGCTGTGGCAGCGTCTCGGCCGCACCGACTGGCTCCGGCCACCGGCCCGCGCCTCGTACGAGGGCCAGAGCAAGGGCGCCGCGTTCTGGGACTCCGTACGGCACGACGTGATGCACGCGGGAGGCTTCCTGGTCGTCGGCGCCATGGCCGCGGCCACCCTCAAGGCCGTGACGCCGGCGAGCTGGCTGCGTACGGCGGCCGGCAATCCGGCGGTCGCGATCCTCGCGCTGTCGGTCCTCGCGGTGCTGCTGTCGATCTGCTCCGAGGCGGACGCGTTCGTGGCCGCGTCGCTGTCGCAGTTCTCGCTCACGGCCCGGCTGGCGTTCCTGGTGGTGGGACCGATGATCGACCTGAAGCTGTTCGCGATGCAGGCCGGCACGTTCGGCCGTTCCTTCGCGCTGCGGTTCGCGCCCGCCACGTTCGTGCTCGCGATCCTGGTGTCGGTCCTGGTCGGGGCGGTGCTGGTGTGAACCGTCAGGCACAAGCGGCCGTGCTGTTCCTGGTGGGCGGGGCGATGCTGCACGCCGGCACCACCAGCCTGTACCTGCGCTATGTCAAGGCCGGCCTGCAGCCGCTGCTCCTGGCCGCCGGTACCGTACTGGTCATGGCGGCCGCCGCCACCGCCTGGTACGAACTGCGCAGGGCGCGGGCGGTCCGGCGGCAGCGAGGCGCGGGGGAGACGCGCGACGGGCACGGCGACGACCATGGCGCTGTCCCGGGTGGGCACGACGGTCACGGTCACCGCGAGCCCCGTATCTCCTGGCTCCTCGTGCTGCCCCTGTTCGCCCTCATCCTGGTCGCCCCGCCCGCGCTCGGCTCCTACAGCGCCCTGCGCACCGGCACGGCGCTCCAGCCGCCACTGGCCTATCCGGCCCTGCCGCCCGGCGATCCGGTCCGGCTCAGCCTGGTGGACTACGCGGGCCGCGCGGCGTACGGGCACGGGCGCTCCCTCGGCGACCGCAAGGTCGAGATCACGGGGTTCGTCGCCCTCGACCACGGCGGTACGCCCTACCTCGTGCGCATGGCCCTCAACTGCTGCGCCGCCGACGCCCAGCCGGTCAAGATCGGCCTGGCCGGAAAGCTGCCGCCCGTCCTGCAGCCCGACTCCTGGCTCGACGTCACCGGCACCTTCACCGGCAGGCGCGTCAAGGACCCGGTCAACGGCGGGATCATCCCGTTCATCGACGTCGCCCAGGCCAAGCCGGTCCCGACCCCCAAGGACCCGTACGACGAGAGCTGGAACCAGTAAGGGCGGGCCCACGCGGCCCATGGAGCGTGCCCGGCAGACCGGCGGCGCCCGGAGCGGGTCAGTGGCCGGGTGCCCGCACCCCGTCCAGTGCCACGTTCAGCACCCGGTCCCGCTGCGCGTCGTCGAGGAAGTTCGTCGCCGTGATCCCGGCGACCATGCGCAGCAGGTCGTCGAAGCCGATGTCCGTACGGGCCTCGCCCGCCTTCTGAGCCCGCTCGAACAAGGGGCCGCCCGCCTGGTACATGGACTCCCGGCAGGCCAGGAAGATGTCCGACTCGTCGTCCAACGCCTCGCGGATCGCCCGCTTGGTCACCGTGTAGTCCACGAAGCGGCGCAGCCATGAGGTGAGCGCCTCCCACGGCTCCAGTTCCGCGACCTCCCGGGCCACCCGGCACAGATCGTTCACCTCTCCCGCGTACACGCTCTCGAAGAGATGGCGGCGGGTGGGGAAGTTCCGGTACAGCGTGCCGATACCGACGCCGGCGCGGCGGGCGATGTCCTCCAGGGAGGCCTCAGCGCCGTGCTCCGCGAAGGCCTCGCGCGCCGCGGTGATGAGGGCGTCGTAGTTGCGGGCGGCGTCCTTCCGGTGCGGCCGCTGGGACGCGACGATCTCGCTGACGGGGAACGGCTGAGCCGTCACTACTGCCTCCCTGGCCGGAACGAGGTTGAAGCGGAGGTTCACCTCCGGTACAGTGGAGGCGTACCTCCACTTTAGCAGTCGGGGTGCGCTCGCCGTGGACGCGTGGGGCCACACGCGTCGCCGACGGCCTCGTACCACCTTCGACCCGACCACGGGCCCCGCGCAGTCCGCATCTCCCGTTCCCCCATCCGCTTCGCGACCGCTCGCCGCGGTCGTCGGCGTGCTTCGCGCTGCCCGCAGCGCGACCGAGTCCGTACGACCTCGGCCGGATGACCTCGGCCGCACCCTGTTCGCATTCTGTTCGGAGAGGCTTTTGATGCCCCGGAAGTCCACCCGCCTCACCTTCGCGGTCCTCGCGACCGGTGCGGGCGTGTTCGCCATGCTGCAGTCGCTGATCGCGCCGGCCCTGCCGACCGTCCAGCACGCGCTGCACACCTCGCAGTCCACCGCGACCTGGGTGATGACGGCCTATCTGCTGTCCGCCTCGGTCTTCACGCCGATTCTCGGCCGGGTCGGCGACGTCGTCGGCAGGAAGCGCACCCTCGTGGCCGTACTCCTGACCGTGCTGGCCGGCTGTCTGCTCGCCGCGCTCGCGCCGAGCATCGCGGTGCTGATCGTCGCCCGGGTGATCCAGGGGGCCGGCGGAGCGTTGTTCCCGCTGTCCTTCGGCATCATCCGGGACGAGTTCGCCCCGGCCGAGGTGAGCGGCAGCATCAGCAACCTGTCCGCCGTGATCGCCGCCGGCGGCGGCGTCGGCATCGTGGCGGCCGGCCCCATCGTGTCCGCCCTCGACTACCGCTGGCTGTTCTGGATCCCCGTCGCCGTCGTCGCGGTCACCACACTGATCGCCTTCCGGTTCGTGCCCGAGTCGCCGCACCGGGCCGATGGACGTGTCAACTGGCTCGGTGCCGTGCTGCTTTCGGCATGGCTGGTGGCCCTGCTGCTTCCGCTCAGCCAGGCGACGCAATGGGGCTGGGGATCGGCCCGGGTGATAGGCCTGTTCGTCGCCGCGGTGGTGCTCTTCGTGCTGTGGCTGCTGGCCGAGGCGCGCTCCCGCAACCCGCTGATCGACCTGCGCGTGATGCGGCTGCCCGCCGTGTGGACGACCAACGCCGCCGCCCTGCTCTTCGGCGCGGGCATGTACTCCATCTGGTCCTTCCTGCCCGGCTTCGTGCAGACGCCCCGCGCCGCCGGCTACGGCTTCGGCGCGTCCGTCACCGCCTCCGGACTGCTCATGCTGCCGATGCTGGCCGCCATGTTCATCTCGGGTGTCCTCAGCGGTCGTCTGGAGCCTGTGCTGGGAGCCAAGACGCTGCTCACGGCCGGCGCCGCACTCGGCGCCGTGGCGCTGGGCATCCTCACCCTCTGGCACGACCAGCAGTGGCAGGTGGCCCTCGTCGCGGGCGTGTTCGGCTTCGGGATCGGACTGGCCTTCGCCTCGATGGCCAACTTGATCGTCGGCAGCGTCCCGGCCGAGCAGACCGGTGCCGCGACCGGCATGAACGCCAACATCCGGACGATCGGCGGCTCCATCGGCGCCGCGGTCACCAGCGTCCTGGTGACCGGCCGGTTGCAGCCCTCGGGCCTGCCCTACGACTCCGGCTACACGCACGGCTTCGGTCTGCTGGCCCTGCTCTGCCTCGGTGCGGCGCTGGCCGCGCTGCTCGTCCCGGCCCGGGGTGCGGGCCGTGTGACCGGCGTGCCGCGCGCCTCGGACGCTCCGGCCCGCCCGGAGCCGGAGGCCGCTGCGCCGGCGGTGCGGGGCTGACCGGCCCCGTTGTCGCAGGCGGACGACGGCGGGTGCCGGTGCCTTGACGGCGCAAGGCGCTCGGCCGTGCCAACTGGAGCCGGAGTCCTGACCGCCGTCACGGCCGCACAGCCGTGGCGGCGGTCAGGGCTTGGTGCCAGGGCGACCGTGTCAGGAGGCCGGTTCGCGGGGCACCGGTGAGCCGCGTGCCGTCGAGGCTCCGGCCGACGCGGAGTCGGTGGCTGCCGTCACGGGGGTGCGGGGCTGAGGTCCCGCGGCTGTCGGAAGCGGACGACGGCGGGTGTCGGGGTCCCCGAGGGCGGGTGGCCGCGTCAGGCGGCCCGTTCGGGCGGCTGGTCCCGGCCCGGGGTGCGGGCGCGCCCCCGGCCTGGCGGTCCGTGTGCCGTCGAGGCTCCTGGCCCGTGCGGGGTCGGAGGGACGACGGTGGGTGTCGGTGTCCTTACGGTGGATGGTGTTGGGCCGACGACGTGCCCGGAGGTGGAGCCCTGACAGCCGTGGCGGCGGTCAGGGCTCGGTGTCAGGCGGCCAGTTCGCGTGCGTGTTCGACCGCGGCGCCGGCGGCCGTGTGGAGCACCGGGCCGTGGCCGGGGAGAAGGATGTCGGCGTCCAGCTTTTCGAGGGCGGTCAGGGAGCCGAGGGCACGGGCCCGGTCGCGGTGGAACATCCGGGGCAGCAGCTGCGGCCCGCGCCGACGGGACGTCGGATGCCCGCTGACCAGCGCGTCGCCCGTGATCAGGATTCCCGCGTCGGGCAGGTGGTAGGCGCAGTGCCCGTCCGTGTGACCGGGAGTGAGGACCGGAACCGGACGGCCGGGGACGTCGAGCGGGCCCTCCTCGGCGAAGGACTGCGGTTCGACGACCGGGACGTGCGCCGTTCCGCCCGCGCGCAGGGCGTGCACGGCCCAGGGGAGGACCCCGGGACGCCAGCCGTTGGCCAGGACCTGGCCGACCGAGACCTGGTGCAGGAACTCCCGCCGTGCGTGCGGCAGTTCCGCCTTGTGCATCAGGACGGGCGTCCCGTGGGTGCGGCGCAGATGCTCCGCCGCGCCTATGTGGTCGTTGTGCGCGTGCGTGATCAGCACGGCCGTCACCGCGCCCGGGGCGACACCGACCGAAGCCAGTGACGCGAGGAGGCGTTCGCGGTCCCTGGGATAGCCCGTGTCGACGAGGGTCGCGGTGTCGCCCTCCTTGACGATCACCCAGTTGGTGCTGCTCCCCGGCACGAGGTACACATCGGAGCCGACCTCGACGATGCTGTCGTTGGGCATGGATCACCGGATCTTCTTCAGGGCCTCGAAGGGCGGAACGCTCTCAGCACTCGGTGCGGACGCCTCTCACGGCGTCGCCGGGCCCATCTTCTCGCAACCGTGTGCCGAGCCCGTCCGGGCCCCCTGGGAAACCGGTCACCCCGCCACGTGCCGAGCGGGACGTTCGCGCACGACCTCGCTGGCGCTCTTGTCGTCCCGCAGCCCGAGGAAGCGCGGATGGCGCAGCATGCCGTCCTTGGTCCACTCCGTGAACGCGATCTGTGCCACCGGTTCGGGCCGCACCCAGTGAGCGCCCCTCTCGCGTACCGGTTCGGCGAAGGGCGAAGTGACGGTCGCCAGTTCGTCGAGACGGGCGCGGAGGCCGAGCAGGGTGCGGCGGTCGAAACCGGTGCCGACCTTGCCGGCGTAGCGGAGCCGGCCGTCCTCGTAGTAGCCCACCAGCAGGGCACCGAACCCGACGCGGCTGCCGGCCGGTTCGGTGAAGCCGCCGATGACGAACTCCTGGCTCAGCGAGCACTTGAGCTTGAGCCAGTCCGTGGAACGGCGTGGCTGGTACGTGCTCCCGGCACGCTTGGCGATCAGCCCCTCCCAGCCGCGGGCGCAGGACTGGGCCAGCAGTTCGGCGCCGCCCTCATTGCGGTGGGTCGTCAGCCGTAGCGGGGCCCGGTAGGTGAGGGCGCGGCGCAGCAGCGACTTGCGCGTGCGCAGCGGCAGTCGCCGGGTGTCCGTACCCTCCAGTCGCAGCAGGTCGAAGAGGTAGTACGTCACGGCGACCCCGCTCGCCTCGATGTCCCGGAGCCGGGTCAGCCCCATGCGCTGCTGGAGCCGGGAAAAGTCGGTGCGGCCCTCGGAGAACGCGACGATCTCGCCGTCGACGGTGAAATCCGTGCAGTCCTGGGCGGTGAGCGCGTCGACGATTTCCGGATAGGTGTCGTTCATGCGCCGCCCCGAGCGGGAGAGCAGGACCACCCGGTCGCCCTCGCGCACCGCCAGCGCACGGATGCCGTCCAGCTTCCGCTCGAAGATCCACTCGCCGCCACGGGAGAAGTCCCGTCTGTCGCTCAGTGTGGCCAGCATGGGGCGCGCGGCGAGTTCCACGCCCGGACGCGCCGCGACGAGGAGCCGGCGCTGCTCGGCGGGGAGCGTGTCCAGAAGACCGCTCATCGGCCGCTCACCCCTCGCGGCCGTCCGAGGCGACCTGGGCAAGGGTGCGTCCGCTGGACACCGACCGGGCACGGCGGGGGTCCGGTGTCCCGTGCCCGCCGGACCGGGCGTGGCCCGTCTTCACCAGCAGCCAGGCCTCGTCCTCGCCGCTCCCCCTCCCGTCCCGGAAGCGGGTGAGGGCGTACTCCCCGCGCAGCTTCGACCCGTTCAGCCGGAACGTGGCGTGCCCGCGCTCCAGCGCCTCCTCGAAGGGCACGGGCCGCCCGCGCCGGTCGTGGCTCAGCGGTCGGTACGTGCCGCGGTCCCAGACGATCACGGTGCCGCCCCCGTACTCGCCCTGAGGAATGACGCCCTCGAAGTCCGAGTACTCCAGGGGGTGGTCCTCGGTGGGCACGGCGAGCCGCTTGTCACCGGGATCGGTGGAGGGGCCCTTGGGGATGGACCAGGACTTGAGCACGTCGCCGACCTGGAGCCGGAAGTCGAAGTGCAGGGTGCTCGCGTCGTGGATCTGCACCACGAAACGGGGCTCCGAGTCGGCGGACACCCCCGTGCCCCGGGGCTCGCCGGTCCGGTCGAAGTCCCGTTTGCCGCGATACTCCCGCAGTCGATCGCTGCCACCCACGTCCGGCTCCTTTCCGCCGACCGGTCGTCACGGTTCCCGCCGTCTTCTGCGGCACGGGTACCCCATCGGCCGTGATGACCACGCGCACGGCACGGCACGGCGCGGGGTGGGCCGGTCCGGACGTCCGTCACGCGGGTGAGGCGTCCCGGTCGGCGCCCGGCCCGGTCCCGGTGGCGATGTGCTGCAGAGCGGCGGTGAGCCGGGCCAGGTCATGGGCGGTCACTCTCCGGGCCATGACGCGGCGACGGACGAACAGGCGGTGGAGGAGTTCTGGCCCTACTACCAGAGCACCATCCGGAAGGTGGCCGGGCAACGCGGATTCCGCGTCCCCACCTTCGACCAGTTCATGCAGGACGTCGGCCCCGACGGTGCCCTGTACGTAGGATCGCCCGACACCGTGGCGCGGAAGATCGCCGCCACGCTCCGGACACTGGGCGCGACCCGCTTCGACCTGAAGTACGGGATGAACGGGCTGCCGCACGAGGCACTCATGGACTGCATCGAACTCTTCGGCACGAAGGTGGCGCCTCAGGTGCGCGACATGATGGCCGCCTGAGGACTCGGGGGGCTCGCGCGCAGAGCGGGTAGGCTCGCGAGCATGCGGATCTCCGTTTCCTCGGACATGGACGAGCCCGTCGCCCGGAGCCTCGTCGCCCAACTGCGCGGCCGCGGCCACGAGGTGGTGACGCACGGCGCGCTGCGTCCCGGGGACGACCCCCAATGGGCGGCGTGCTCGGAGGCCGCCGCCCGCGAGGTCGCCGAGGGCAGGTCGGACCAGGCGGTCGTGTGCTGCTGGACCGGCACGGGCGCTTCGATCGCCGCCAACAAGGTGCCCGGTGTACGGGCGGCCCTGTGCACGGACGCGTACACGGCGGACGGCGCACGTCGCTGGAACGACGCCAACGTACTGGCACTCAGCCTGCGGCTGACATCCGAGCCACTGCTGAACGAGATCCTCGACGCCTGGTTCGCCGCCGAGGCCAGCGAGGACCCCGAGGACCGGCAGAACGTGACCCGTGTCGGTCGGCTGGACCTCGGCAGGACGGTTCCGTAGGCCGCGCCGGACGTCTCGTCCGGCGAGCTCCCGGTCAGTGGCCCGCCACCAGCTCCGCGACCGGCTCCAGCACCTCATTGCGGGCCGGCGCCGCCGCACGGTCCCGAACGCTCCACAGCCACAGCACGTCCCGCCCGAACGACCACACCAGGGACGCCAGCGCCAGCGCGACGATCCCCGCCGTGGTCGCGTACGGCAGCAACCCGGACCCGGCCACCAGCAGGGCTATGCCCTGCAACGCGGCCACCGTCTTGCGCGCCATGCTGGGCGGCAGCTCGCCGTTCAGCCACGGCAGCACCTTGGCCGCCGCCACGAACACGTATCGCATCCCGCCGATCAGCAGCACCCAAGGGCCCAGCGACATCGACACGTACACGCTCAGCACCAGAATCAGGAACGCGTCGACCTCCATGTCGAAGCGTGCGCCCAGCGCGGTCGAGGTGCCCGTGCGGCGCGCCACCTTGCCGTCCACGCCGTCCAGTATCAGCGCCACCGCCGTCAGCCCCACGAAGACCGTCACCGGCGGCGAGCTCTCGAAGGAGTCCGCGACCAGCGCAGTGACGCCGCCCACCAGGATCGCCCGCCCCAGCGTCACCCGGTTGGCCGGGCCGAAGGAGCGCAATCGGGAGCGGAGCACAGCGCGGGTGAGAACGGCCCAGGTGGCGAGTGCGAACGCCAGACCCGTCAGCCAGCCGGCCGGGCCCATGCCGATCGCCGTGCCCAGCAAGGTCAGCAGCAGCACCTGCACGCCCGCCCCCACGGTCGTCTCCTGCTGCAACAGCCTCGCGTCGTATGTGTGGTTCAGGGCCACCGCTCACCCTCCGGCCGAGTGACAGATTCGATCTTCGCGCGTACCTTGTGCGCGACTTCTCGTAGCTGCGTACGTGAAGAGTCGGCAGATCGTTCAGGAGGACGCATATGAACCTCACAGCTCGCGCCTTCTGGCTGCGCTCGCCGGGCCACGGGGAGCTGCGCGACGTGGAGCTGCCGAAGCCCGGCGAGGGCGAGGTGCTCGTGCGCGCGCTGTACTCGGGTGTCAGCCGCGGCACGGAGACCCTCGTCTTCCGCGGCGGCGTACCGGAGAGTCAGCACGCCGTGATGCGCGCCCCCTTCCAGGAGGGCGACTTCCCCGCACCCGTCAAGTACGGCTACCTGAGTGTCGGACGAGTGGAGCAGGGGCCCGCCGAGCTGGCCGGACGGACGGTCTTCTGCCTGTATCCGCATCAGAGCCGGTACGTCGTCCCGGCCTCGGCCGTCACCGTCGTACCGGACACCGTGCCTGCCGGGCGCGCCATCCTCGCCGGCACCGTCGAGACCGCGGTGAACGCGCTGTGGGACGCCGGCCCCCTCCTCGGGGACCGGGTCGCGGTCGTCGGGGGCGGGATGGTCGGGTGTTCCGTCGCCGCCCTCCTCGCCCGCCACCCCGGCGTCCGCGTCCAGCTCGTCGACGCCGATTCCGCGCGCGCCGAGACCGCCCGCGCGCTCGGCGTGGACTTCGCCCTGCCCGAGGAGGCCCTCGGTGAGTGCGACCTCGTCGTGCACGCCAGCGCGACCGAACAGGGGCTCGTACGCTCCCTGGAACTGCTCGCGCCGGAGGGCACCGTCGTCGAACTCAGCTGGTACGGCGACCGCCGCGTCACCCTGCCGCTCGGCGAGGCCTTCCACTCGCGCCGCCTCACCGTCCGCAGCAGCCAGGTCGGCACCGTCTCGCCGCGCGCCCGCGCCCGACGCACGTACGCCGACCGGCTCGCCCTCGCCCTCGATCTGCTCGCCGAACCCGCGTTCGACGCGCTCATCACCGGCGAGTCCGCCTTCGAAGACCTCCCCGACGTGCTGCCACGCCTTGCCCGTGGTGAGCTCAAGGGGTTGTGCCACCGAGTTCAGTACGCCGCCGGCTGAGCCCGCCGCCCGAGTTGCCCGGACTCTGGGGAAACTCCCGAAGGACACTCAAGAAACCTCGGCACAAGGAGAACGGGCAGCTGAACAACGGGCAGGGGGCAGCCGTACTACACGGCATCCCCCCGGCAGGGGACCAGACGCACCGCACCTGGAGGGTCGTCCGTTGTTCAGCATCACCGTCCGCGATCACCTGATGGTCGCCCACAGCTTCCGCGGCGAGGTTTTCGGACCCGCGCAGCGCCTGCACGGAGCGACGTTCCTCGTGGACGCCACCTTCCGCCGCGCCGAGCTGGACGACGACAACATCGTCGTCGACATCGGACTGGCCACGCAGGAGCTCGGGGCGGTGGTGAGCGAGCTCAACTACCGCAACCTCGACAACGAACCGGACTTCGCGAACACCAACACCTCGACGGAGTTCCTGGCCAAGGTGATCGCCGACCGCCTCGCCGAGCGCATCCACAAGGGCGCACTGGGCGAGAGCGCCCGTGACATCGCAGGCATCAGCGTCACGCTGCACGAGTCGCACATCGCCTGGGCGAGTTACGAGCGTGCCCTGTGACCGACACGACCATCGACCACGCGTCGCCGAACGCCGTCGGCCGGACGGCCGGACGGCAGACCCCCGACCGGGTGTCCCTGAACTTCGTGCCCGTGCAGAACGCGGCCTTGAGGAACGCCGACATCATTCCCATGTCCCTGCGCACCGTGCACTTCGTCATGCCGGGCGGCGTCGACGACCCGGCCGCCCCCAGCGGCGGCAACGCCTACGACCGCCGTATCTGCCTCGACCTGCCCGGCTTCGGCTGGCAGGTCCGCCGGCACACCGCCGAGGGCTCCTGGCCCCGGCCCGGTGCGGCGGCCCGGGCGGAACTCGCCCGGACGCTGCGGGAACTGCCGGACGGCACGGTCGTCCTGCTCGACGGCCTGGTCGCCTGCGGCGTCCCCGAGATCGTGGTCCCGGAGGTCGAACGCCTGTGCCTCGCCGTCCTGGTGCACCTGCCGCTCGGCGATGAGACGGGCCTCGACCCGCGGACCGCGGCCGACCTCGACGCCAAGGAGCGCGCCACCCTGCGGGCCGTGTCCGCCGTCGTGGCCACCAGCGACTGGGCCGTGCGCCGGCTCGTCTCGCACCACGGTCTCGCCCCCGAGCGCGTCCATGTCGCCGCCCCCGGCGCCGACATCGCGCCGCTCGCGCCCGGCACCGACGGGGTCTCACGGCTGCTGTGCGTCGCCGCGGTCACGCCGCGCAAGGGGCAGCACCGGCTGATCGAGGCCCTCGCCACCGTCACCGACCTGCCGTGGACCTGCTCTCTCGTCGGCGGGCTCGGCCACGACCCCGAGTACGTGGCACGCCTGCGTGCCCTCATCGACGAGCACGGCCTCGGCGACCGGCTGCACCTGGCCGGACCCCGGTCCGGCGCCGAACTCGACGCCAGCTACGCAACCGCCGACCTCATGGTCCTCACCTCGTACGCCGAGACGTACGGCATGGCCGTCACCGAGGCACTCGCGCGCGGCATCCCGGTCCTCGCCACCGACGTCGGCGGCCTCCCGGAGGCGGTCGGCCGCGCGCCCGACGGAGGGGTGCCCGGCATCCTCGTACCGCCGGAGGATCCCGCGGCGCTCGCCGCGGAGCTGCGCGGCTGGTTCGGCGAGGCCGACGTACGGCGCCGGCTCAAGGCCGCGGCCCGTGGCCGCCGCGCCGCGCTGGACGGCTGGGCCACCACGGCCCGCAGCCTCGCGGGCGTCCTGGGGCGGATGGGCCACGACCCTCGGAGGGCGGCATGAGCATGAGCACGACTCCGTCGGGGCCCGAAGCGCACACGGCGGCCCCGGGCGTCCCGGAACCCGGGGTCCTCTTCGAGATACCCACGCCCGGCACGGGCGGGCCCGAAGTCCCGCGGTACGCACCGCAGTGGCTCCGGTTGCGCGAACCCGCCGATGCCGCGGCGCGAGCGCACGAACTGCTGGACCCGTTGCGTATACGGCTCGCCAACCGGTCCGGACGCACCACCGACCTCGTCGTGCACGACCTGGGCTGCGGCACCGGTTCGATGGGCCGCTGGCTCGCCCCTCTCCTCGACGGCTCCCAGCACTGGGTCCTGCACGACCGGGACCCGTATCTGCTGCACTTCGCCACGGTGGGGGCGCCCCGCGCGGCGGCCGACGGCAGCCGGGTGACCGTCACCACGCAGCGCGGCGACATCGGCCGGCTCACCCCCGACGCCCTGACGGGGGCCTCACTGGTGACCGCCTCCGCGCTCCTCGACGTCCTCACCGCCGAAGAGATCGACACGCTCGCCGCCGCCGTCGTCGGTGCGGGCTGCCCGGCACTGCTGACGCTCTCCGTCGTCGGACGCGTGGAACTGACGCCCGAGCACCCCATGGACGAGGAGATCGGCGACGCGTTCAACGCGCACCAGCGCCGCGGCGAACTCCTCGGACCCGACGCGGTGGGCGTGGCCTGCGAGGCCTTCGACCGGCTGGGCGCGAGCGTACGGGTGCATCCGAGCCCCTGGCAGCTCGGCGCCGAACAGGCGGAACTGACCGCGGAGTGGCTGCGCGGCTGGGTCGCCGCCGCCGTGGAGCAACGTCCGGAGCTCGCGGTCCGTGCGGATATTTGTCTGCGCGAGCGTCTGGCCGCCTGCGCGGCGGGCGAACTGCGGGTGCTGGTGCACCACAGCGACGTCCTGGTCCTGCCGCGGCCGACGGGAGGGGAGGCATGACGGCGCGTACGGTCGCCCCGCCGGAGGCGGGGGAGGAGCTGCGAGGGGCCGCGGCCACCGCGGTTCTGGCCACGGAGGCCGCTGTTCCGAAGACCGCGCGGACGAAGGGCGCGGACGTGGCGTCCGTCCCGGCCCCGCGGGAGGCCGCCGTGGCCACTGCGCCCACCGGTACGGGCACCGACCCTGCCACGGAGGGGGCGCCGCCCACCCGCCGCCCCTCCTTGCGCGCCCTGCGCACACACCTCGGCACGATCGCCGGGGCCGTCATCCTCGGTGTGCTCCTGTGGCGGCTCGGCACCGGGGTGTTCCTCGACGGGCTGCGACGGATCGATGGCGCGACCCTGCTCGCGGGGCTCGCGATCGGCGTGCTGACCACCGTGTTCAGCGCCTGGCGCTGGTGCCGTGTCGCCCGTGCGCTCGACATCCGGCTGCCGTTCGGTGCCGCCGTCGCCGACTACTACCGTGCGCTGTTCCTCAACGCGGCGCTCCCCGGCGGCGTGCTCGGCGATGTGCACCGCGCGGTGCGGCACGGGCAGAGCGCCGGTGACATCGGCCGCGGCGTCCGCGCCGTGGTCCTGGAGCGGACCGCCGGGCAGGTGGCCCTCGTGGCCGTCGGAGTTCCGGTCCTGCTCCTGCTGCCCTCGCCGGTGCTGGTCCAGGCCCGCCACCTCGCCGGTCTGCTGGCTCTCGCCGCGCTCGGCGCGCTCGCCATCGTGGTGGCCGTGCGGATGGGCCGGGCGTCCCGCCCCTCGCGCCGGCGCCGTGCGCTCCGCGCCGCGCTCGCCGAGGCGCGAACCGCCCTGCTCGCCCGGGGCAGTTGGCCGGCCGTGCTGTTGTCGTCCGTCGTCGTGCTGGCCGGACATCTGCTGATGTTCCTGGTGGCCGCACGGGTCGCCGGATCGCACGCGTCCCCGGTCACGCTCCTGCCGCTGGCCCTGCTCGCGCTCATCGCCATGGGCCTCCCGCTCAACGTCGGCGGCTGGGGCCCCCGGGAGGGCGTCACCGCCTGGGCCTTCGGCGCCGCCGGCCTCGGGGCGGACACGGGGCTGGGTGTCGCGGTCGTGTACGGCGTTCTCAGCTTCATCGCGAGCCTGCCCGGGATCCTCGTCCTCCTCGCCCGGTGGTGCACGGGACTGCGGCGCCCCCGGACGGAGGCGGAACCGGAGACGGCCGAGGGCGCCGAAGGAACCCCGGCGGCGGACGCGGGCACCGCGGAGGAAGCCTCGGTGGCGCAACCGGAGTCGAGGCCCCACGTACCGGGCGGCCCGGAGCGCACCCCCCACGCGCTCCGTGCCCCCGTGCCGTACTCCCCCTACCCGCGCTCACCTCCGGCGCCGCGCGCACCGTCCCTGGCGCGGCGTCACAAGCGGTGCGTGCCTTCGGGACCGGCCGTTCCCGGCCCGCCGCCGACGGACTCGTCCGAGGCGACCAGGGAGAAATACGCCTCGAAGGAGTCGGCGAGCGTCGCGAGCAACTGCTTCCCCTTCTCCGCGGAAGCGAGCGAAGGACGCCCGATGACACCGGACTCCGTATAGGCCGACATGCCGAGGGTGAGCAGATGTCTGCGGTCGTCGGCGATGAAATCCGTGGTCTCGTAACCGGGCCTGACCAATTCAGGATGACAGTGCAGAAGAATGGAGGTCTCGATTTCCCCGGCATGCATGTCGCTGAGCAGCGAGGTGCGCACACCGGCCCGCTCCCGGGCGGCCTCCCAGTCCTCCGGGGCTGGGAAAAGCGCCATCCGCACACCGCTGCCCGCGGATTCCTGGACGACATTGCCGAGGACGTAATTCCCGCCGTGACCGTTGACCAGTACCAGGGCCTCGACGCCGGAGCGGCGGAGCGATTCCGCGATGTCCCGTACCACCGCATGGAGGGTGACGGAGGAGATGCTCACGGTTCCCGGCCAGGCCGCGTGCTCGTGCGAGCAGGACATCGTCACCGGAGGAAGGAGGTGAACCGGATACGCTGCGGCGATCTCGCGGGCGATCGCGCAGGCGACCAGGGTGTCGGTCGCCAGCGGAAGGTACGGACCGTGCTGCTCGAAACTGCCCACGGGCAACACGGCGACCTGATGGTACGGGCCGGCCGCCCGCGCCCGTACGTCCTGCATCGTGTCCGACGGCAGCACACCCGCAACGTGCACGGGCGGGTGCCCGGGGGCGACCGCGCCGTCCGCCGGCCGCGTCCCGGACGTATCCGCAGTCCCCGAATCGCTCATGCTTTTCACGGCCTTTCGTCTCGTACCGCCTGCGCTTACCAGATAGGAACAGATGATGACAGACATTGACGGCGTGCTCGGCGGGAATGCCCATCCCTCGGGAGTCACCCGAATCGCGAACGCCCCGGCCGGGGTCACCCGAGTCGTGAATGCCCCCTTGCCCACCAAGTACGGCGATTTCCAGGCCGTCGGCTACCTCGACCACGACCGTGGTGACGAACAAGTGGCGCTGGTGTACGGCGACATCGAGGAAGAGGGAATGCTCGTCCGCCTCCATTCGGAGTGCCTGACCGGGGACGCCTTCGGATCCACGCACTGCGAGTGCGGGCCCCAACTCTCCACCGCGCTGCGGGAGATCGTGGCCGAGGGGCGCGGCATCCTGGTCTACCTGCGCGGCCACGAGGGCCGGGGGATCGGCCTGCTCGGCAAGCTGCGGGCCATGAAGCTCCAGGCGGAGGGCCTGGACACGGTCGAGGCGAACCTCGCCCTCGGGCTCCCGGTGGACGCGCGCGACTACCGGGTCGCGGCGGAGATCTTGCACGACCTCGGCGTACGGTCCGTACGCCTGCTCTCCAACAACCCGCGCAAGCGGGAGGCGCTGCTGCGGCACGGCATCAAGATCGACGAGCAGGTGTCGCTGCTGATACCGCCGTGCGAGAACAACATCACCTACCTGCGCACCAAGCGGGAACGGCTCGACCACTACCTGCCCCACCTGGACGCGGTGGTGCACTCCTCGTGAGCGGCTGCGCGGCGGCCGTCCGGCGCCGGCCGCCGCGCCCGTGGTGCCGCGGGCCCCGATTCCGTGGTGACGTCCTTGGGCCCGGCCCTGCTCGTCGGCATGTCCGATCCCGACGAAGCGGCCCGGATTCGCCACCGAGCCCCATGACCGCTGGATCCCACGGTTGTGCGCGGCGATGGAACGCCGGGCACCCGCTCTGCTCGAGCTACGGCACACCGGCGGCCGGGCCGGCCTGTACGAGATCACTCCGCACCACAACGCGCTGATCGACGAGGCGGGTTCGCCCTCCTGCTTCCTTTACGCCACCGGTTTCTCCGGCCACGGCCTCCTCCAGGGGCCCGCCGTCGGCGAGGTCCTGAGGGATCTCTGCCTGGGACGCGTACCCTTCGTCGACGTCAGCCCCTGAGCGTCGAATGCTGCCGACGCCCGGACACGCGGCCCTGCTCGGCGTGTGCGTGGAACAGGGGGCTCACTTCGCCTGCTCCAGCCATGTGTCCGACGCGGTCCTCGACCTGGTGCCGGCGGCCCGGGAGTCGGGTCTTGCCCCCTCGATCTCCTGGCAGTCGGGGTCAGCCGGTCACGGCCTCGTGCACGAGCCGCTTCAGTTCCGGGTAGACGGTGTGCGAGCCTGTGGGCCTGAGCTGGGTCAGGAACTGCACCGTCAGATCGTGGTGCGGGTCCACCCAGAACGTGGTGGTGGCCACCCCGCTCCAGCCGAACGCGCCCAGAACCGCGGGCGATCGGGTGAGTTCGGGCTCCGTGACGACGGAGACACCCAGGCCGAAGCCGAGGCCCGCCTTGCCGGGATCGCGGTGGACCTGGCTGCCGTAGGAGCGCATGTCGGCGTCGCCCGGCAGATGGTTCGAGGCCATGGAGGCGACCGTGTCGGCACTCAGCAGCCGGGTGCCGTCCAGTTCGCCGCGGCGGCGGAGGAACTCCATGAAGCGGTGGTAGTCGTGCGCCGTCGCCACCAGGCCGCCGCTGCCGGAGAGGAAACGGGGCCGACCGTGCAGGGGCAGGCCGGGGATCGGTGTGATGCCGCCGTCCTCCGTCTCGCCGTACAACTCCGCGAGCCGGGGCGCCTGGGCCTCGGTGACGCACAGGCCCGCGTCCCTCATGCCCAGCGGAGCGAAGATCCGTTCGGCGAGGAAGTCGTCCAGGTCCTGGCCCGACACCACCTCGACGAGCCGGCCCAGCACATTGGTCGCCACCGAGTAGTTCCACTGGCTGCCCGGTTCGAACTGCAGCGGTAGCCGCGCGTACACCTCGCAGGTCTGCGCCAGGGTCGTGCCGGGCACCACCGACGACTCGATGCCCGCCGCCCGGTACAGGGCGTCGACGGGGTGCGAGTGGTAGAAGTCGAAGGTCAGACCTGCCGTGTGCGTCAGCAGATGGCGGACCAGGATCGGCCGCTCGGCGGGACGGGTCCGGGTGGCCGGGCCCGAGCCGTCGACGTACACCTGTGGATCGGCGAAGGCCGGCAGGAAGTCGGCGACGGGCGTGTCGAGCCCGAAGCGGCCCTCCTCCATGAGGATCAGCGCGGCGACCGACGTCACCGGCTTGGTCATCGAGTACATCCGCCACATCGTGTCGGTCTCGACCGGAAGCCGTTCCCGGACGTCGCGGTGTCCGTACGTGGTGAGGTGGGCGATGCGGCCGTGCCGGGAGACGGCCACCAGGTAGCCGGGCAGCCGGCCGTCGTCGACCTGGTGGGCGAAGTACTGGTCGAGGCGGGCCAGCGCCTTGGGGTCGAGGCCGACCTCGTAGGGCTCCACCTCTTGCCGCAGGTGTCCCATCGTTCTCCTCCGGTCTCTCCCGGTGCCGTCCCGGGGTTCCCGGGTCCAACATTTCATGGTTCGCTACGGAACCCGGGCCGATCCCTCCCTGGTGGTGGCCCGGATCACAGACGGGCCGGGCAGCCTGAGGGCAAGCGGCACGCCGAGCAGGGACACGCAGGCGAGGACCGCGAGCGTGGGCCGAGGCGCCGTGTTCGTGCACGTCATCAGCGTGCTCGCGGCCACGCCCAGCGTGGGGCCCACGTTGAGCGCCGTCTGCTGCAGCCCGCCTGCCACCCCGGCCGACGCGGCGGGCACCTGCCGGACGACGACGGCGGTCGCTGTCACCATCACTGTGCCGAAACCGCCGCCCACCAGCAGGAATCCCATTCCCGCCCAGACGGCCGGGGATGCCTCCCCGAGGCGGGACAGCACGAGCACGCCGAGAGTGAGGAGCACCGCGGCGGTTCCGGCCGTGCGGCGCGGACCGTACCGGCGCATGAGGACGGCCGTCACGGGCGCGCCCAGCACCATGGCCACAGGTCCCGGCAGGGCGCGCGCAGCGCGGTCCGCAGCGGGTCGAGGCCGAGTACCTCCTGCAGCACATAGCTGCACACGAACAGCGCGCCGAGCGTCGCCGCCGACGCGGCCACCAGCAGCCCCAGCGCGGATCCGACGGCCGCCCGGCCGAGTACGTCCGTCGGCAACAGCGGGTCGGCGGTGCGGCGTTCTGGAGGCCGCGCCGAAGCCGACCATGCCCAGGCGAACATTCGTCGGTGGCCGTGGCGGTCACCGAGACGGCCGGCGAAGACCAACAGGCCGGCCACCGCGATGAGATAGCCGGTGCTGGTCCACTGCACCTGGGTGAGCGAGGCGTGCAGATCCCGTTGCAGGGTGGGCTGCGCGACCGTGAGCACGGTGCCGTCCAGGGCGACGATCACCGCGCCGACGACACTGCCCGCGAGCGTCGGTCCCCGGTGGTGCGGGCTCACCGGTCGTCCGGCCCGAGGTGCGCGTCCAGTGCGGTGCGCAGCAGGGGGACGAAGTCGACGGCGCCCGTGGTGAGTTGCAGGCTGCCCCAGGTCCACAGCTGCGCGATGCCGTGGAGGTTCGCCAGCAGGGAGCCCGCGACGAGCGGTGCGTCGTCGTCGGGCCTGGCCCGGCCGACCAGGTCCACCAGCAGGGAGAACAGCGGAAGGCTCGTCTCGCGCAGCCCCAGGTGGCCGCTGTCCAGCAGATCATGACGGAACATCAGTTCGTGCATGCCTCGGTGGGTGAGCGCGAAGTCCAGATAGGCGTGGCCCAGAGCCGTGAGCTGTTCCCGGGGGCTCGCCGCGGCATCGCCGACCACCTCGTCCGCCCGCGCCGCCAGGTCGGTGAAGCCGCGGCGCGCGATGGCCGACAGCAGTTCCAGATGGGTGGGGAAGTAGCGGCGTGGGGCGCCGTGCGAAACCCCCGCCCGCCGGGCGATCTCCCGCAGGGTCAGCGCCTGCACGCCCTCGGCGCTCACCAGATCGACGCCGACGTCGACCAGCCGGGCCCGCAGCCCCGTCTCCTGATCAGTCATAGACAGTGTCTACCAAGCTTGGTAGACACTGTCTACTGGGGAATGTGCGGCGGCTCTGGAGGGGTTGACCGTGTATGACTCAGGACGCCACGCAGAACGCGCTGCTCGCACTGCTCGCCGAGGGCCACGCCGGGGTGCTGGTCACCCTCAAACGCGACGGCCGGCCCCAGTTGTCGAACGTGAGCCACGCCTACGACCCGGATGAGCGCGTCATCCGCGTCTCGATCACGGACGACCGTGCCAAGACCCGCAACCTGCGCCGCGACACTCGGGCCTCGTACCACGTCACCAGCGGCGATCGGTGGGCGTACACGGTCGCCGAGGGCACGGCCGACCTCTCACCGGTCGCGCGGGACCCCTACGACGAGACCGTCGAGGAACTCGTCCGGCTCTACCGCGACGTCCTTGGCGAGCACCCCGACTGGGACGACTACCGCGCCGCCATGGTCCGCGACGGACGCCTGGTGCTGCGGCTGAGGGTGGAGCGGGCGTACGGCATCCCCAAGGGTGCCGACAACGGCTAGCCCGGGAGGCCGTCTGCGGTACGGGCCTCGATCGCGCGCAGGACGGCCACCATGTCCTCACCGCCGTACCCCAGCGTCACGGTCTCCTCGAAGAGGGCGTGGCAGACGTCGAGGAGCGGCGAGGCGACGCCCGTCTTACGGGCGGCCTCGGCGATCAGCCGGTTGTTCTTCAGGACGTCCTGGGCCGCCGCCTGCACCGCGAAGTCGCGTGCGTGCAGCTTGGGGGCCTTCATTCGGGAGACCCCGCTGGCCATGGGCCCCGCGTCCAGGACGTCCAGGAAGAGGCGTCGGTCGAGGCCGTGCCGTTCCGCGAAGTGGTACGCCTCCGAGAGCCCGGTCACCAGTGTGATCAGAAACAGATTGACCGAGAGCTTCATCAGCAGGGCGTTCGGCGCGGGCCCGCAGTGGAACGTCTCGCGGCACATGGGAGCGAGCAGCGGCAGCCTTCCGGCGCAGGGCCGACGGCCGATGCCCGGCGATCACCGCTCTCCTGGGCTGCGGGCGGGGCACCGTCCGCCCTTCGCGCCGTCCGTGAGGAGAAGACCATGCCGGTCGACGGTCACCGTCACATCCGGATCGCCCGCCCGTCGCGGGACCTGGGCGCAGCCGAGCGGTTCTGGACCGCGGGGCTCGGGCTGTCGGTGGTGTACCGCGCCGAAGGCGGTCCGGAACCCGGCGAGCACGACCTGCTGATGCTCGGATGGCCGGAGGCCTCCTGGCACCTGGAACTCGTCCACGAGGCCGCCCGTCCGGTCGCGCCCCGCCTCACCGAGGAAGACGTCCTCGTCCGCTGTCTCGACGAGCCGGTGCCGGAAGAACTGGTCGCCCGGCTGGAGGAGCACGGCGGCAAGCACGTGCTCTCGCCCAACCCCTACTGGAACGAGTGGGGCGTCACGATCGAGAACCCCGACGGCTACCGGCTGGTGCTGTGCCGGCGAGGCTGGTCCAGTGCATAGGCCCGGCGTGCCGTGTCGGGTTGTCCCGTCCGTTGCCGCTAGCCTCCGCTCGTGATCAATGGGGCGCACGTCGTGATCTACTCCCGCGACGCCGAGGCGGACCGGATCTTCTTCCGGAACGTCCTCGGTTGGGCGCATGTCGACGCGGGGCACGGATGGCTAGTCTTCAAGGCCCCGCCGGCCGAGGTCGCGTTCCATCCGGCGGAGGGCGAGCCCGCGCACGAGCTGATGCTGATGTGCGAGGACCTCGACGCCACGATGGCCGAACTCGTCGCGAAAGGCGTCGTGTTCACCCGCCCGGTCACCGAGGCGCGCTGGGGCCGGGTCACCAGCCTGCGGCTCCCCGGCGGAGGCGACATCAGCCTGTACGAGCCGCTCCACCCTGTGGCGCACGACCTTTGACCCGTCGGTGCCGTCGGCACGGTCTGTGCAACCCGCGTTCGGAGCGGCCGGATGCAGAACCGGTCGCCTCAGAGGCATCCGAGTGCGTGATAGGCGGCGCGGGTCGTGGCGGCGACCCGCGGCCAGGTGCGGTCACGGGCGACGGACGCCCGGGCGGCGGTGCCCCACGCATGCCGGCTCTCAGGACTGCGCAGCCGCGAACACATCCAGTACGGCGTGGTAGGACCGCACCTGGCCGTGCGGTACCCGCCCGGTGAACAGGACCGTCCCGTCGGCCAGCCCAGGCGCGCACCGGGCGGCAGGGCCGGCGACGGGACATGGCGCCAGGCTGGGGCGCCCGGATGACGTGAACGCTGCAGGGGTTGCGGCCCCCCGGATGCCGGGCGACGGGCGGGCGCGATGTACGTCGGGCGGGAGACGGACCCGGGCCGCCGAAGAGGCCGGTGGAGTCGGGGACCCGGGTGACGCGGGATCTCAGGCGGTGACCGTCTCCCGGCTCGCGGCCTCGCGGGCGGGGCGCTCGCCGAGCCGCTCGGTGGGCACCCTGTGCGTCTCGCGGGCGGTCAGAGCGGCGACCACCGGCGGCAGGCACAGGGCCGCGCTGAACAGGGCCACCGAGAACCAGTCGTCGCCGTTCGGTCCCGCGATCTGCGCGGCGAACGTGACCGCGAACCCGGCGACCGCGAAGCCGATCTGCGTGCCGATCGCCATACCGGACAGCCGCACCCGGGTGGAGAACATCTCGCCGTAGAAGGACGGCCAGACGCCGTTCGCGGCGCTGTAGACGACGCCGAAGGCGACGATGGCCAGGACCAGGGTCAGCGGGTAGGAGCCGGTCGAGATCGCCCACAGGTACAGGAACATCGCCACGGCGCTGCCGACCGCGCCGATCAGGTACACCGGGCGGCGGCCGATGCGGTCGGAGAGCGTGGCCCACAGGGGGATGGCCGCGAGCGCCACGAGGTTGGCGAGTGCGCTCGCCCACAGCATCGAGGAGCGGGACATGCCGACCGAGTCGCTCGTCGCGTAGGCGAGCGCCCACACGGTGAAGATGGTGCTGACCGAGGCGATGAGGGCGCCTGCGATCACCCGCAGCACATCCGCCCAGTGCTCGCGCAGCAGCACCGCCAGGGGCAGCCGGACGACGCCCTCGGTGGCGGCCTGCCGGGCGAAGGCCGGAGTCTCCTCCAGGCGGCGGCGGATGACGTAGCCGACGACGGCGACCGCGACGCTCAGCCAGAACGGGAACCGCCAGCCCCAGGACAGCAGCCGGTCCTCGGGCAGCGCGGCGATGGGGATGAACACGAGCGTGGCGATGAGCTGACCGCCCTGGGTGCCGCTGAGCGTGAAGCTGGTGAAGAAGCCGCGCCGGTGCGGCGGCGCGTGCTCCAGGCTCATGGAGCTGGCGCTGGCCTGCTCGCCCGCCGCCGAGACGCCCTGCAGGACGCGGCAGAGCACCAGCAGGACCGGCGCGAGGCCGCCGACCTGGGCGCGGGTGGGCAGACAGCCGATGAGGAACGTCGACAGGCCCATCAGGATCAGGGTGAAGACCATGATCTTCTTACGGCCGAGGCGGTCGCCGAAGTGGCCGAGGAAGAGCGCGCCGACCGGGCGGGCCGCATACGCGACGCCGAAGGTGGCCAGGGAGAGCAGGGTCGCGGTGGCCGGGTCGGAGGCGTCGAAGAAGACCTTCGGGAAGATCAGTGCCGCCGCGCTGCCGTAGATGAAGAAGTCGTAGTACTCCAGGGCGCTGCCGATCCAGGCGGCCGTCGCAGCCTTCTTCGGCTGGCCGGGCGGGGCGTCCGGGGGTGCGGCGGGGACAGACACGGCGTGCTCCTTCGAGGGGACTCCAACGTAAGTGGAGTGAGCGGAGGGGAGAAGTGCCGAATCCCTGGGGTGACGGGTCGGCGGCGCCGGGCGCGCAGCTCTTTCGGCTCGCTCGCGTCCGGCTAATTAACCCACTGGATAGTTAGTAGTGGTTTGGCCAGCGATGTTGCGCCGAGGTTTCCCGGGTGTCAAGGGTCCGTGCGGAAGGATCTGCGGGCGAGGGTCCCGCTCAGCCCTCGGTGCGGTCCGCCGTCAGATAGGCGATGACCATGTCGCCGAGCATTCTGCGATAGTGCTCGCGCTGGTCGGCGGCGACCAGGTCGCGGCCGAAGAGCGCGCCGAACGTGTGCCGGTTGGCGACCCGGAAGAAGCAGAACGAGCTGATCAGCGCGTGCAGGTCGACGGCGTCGACGTCGGCCGTGAACAGCCCCGACTTCCGGCCCGCCTCGAGGATGCGGCCGGTCACCTCCAGCGCGGGCGAGCCGATCGAGCCCAGTTCCTCGGAGGCGGCGATGTGCTCGGCGTCGTGGATGTTCTCGATGCTGACGAGCCGGATGAAGTCGGGGTGCGCCTCGTGGTGGTCGAAGGTGACCTCGGCGAGCCGGCGGATGGCCGCCACGGGGTCCAGGTGCTCGACGTCCAGTTCCTGCTCGGCCTGGCGGATCACCCCGTACGCCCGCTCCAGGACGGCCGTGAACAGCTGCTCCTTGCCGCCGAAGTAGTAGTAGATCATCCGCTTCGTGGTGCGGGTGCGGGCGGCGATCTCGTCGACGCGGGCCCCGTCGTACCCGGCACGCGCGAACTCCTGCGTCGCCACGTCGAGGATCTCGGCCTTCGTGCGGGCGGCGTCGCGGATGCGGCCGCCTGGTCGTGCCGGTTCGTCGACGCTGGTCATCGGGTTCCTTCGTGCGAGGGGCGAGTCCATGGGGCGTGCCCGCGATTGTAGAAGGCTGCTCGCCTCGCGGTGCCGAGGAGGTCTTCCCTGGTCGTCGGATTGCTGCTATTACTAACGTACTAGTTCGTACATTACTCAGGAGGACCGTCGTGCCTCAGGACTCGTATCTCGTCGGCCTCATCGGCTCGGGCATCGGTCCCTCGCTCAGCCCCGCCCTCCACGAGCGGGAGGCCGAACGCCAGGGGCTGCGCTGTCTGTACCGGCTGATCGACATCGACCGGCTCGGTGTCGGTCCCGAAGCCGTGGGCGATCTCGTCCGGGCAGCCCGCGATCTCGGCTTCGACGGACTGAACATCACACATCCGTGCAAGCAGCTCGTCATCCCCCATCTCGACGGGCTCGCCCCGCAGGCCGAGGCGCTCGGCGCGGTCAACACCGTCGTCTTCGAGGACGGCCGGGCCGTCGGACACAACACGGATGTCACCGGATTCGCCGCCTCCTTCGCCCGGGGGCTGCCCGACGCCCCCCTCGAGCGGGTGGTGCAGCTGGGCGCGGGCGGTGCGGGAGCCGCCGTCGCGCACGCCCTGCTGACGCTCGGCGCCGGACATGTCACCGTCGTCGACGCACTGCCCGAGCGCGCCGCGGGCCTCGCCGCCTCCCTCGACCGGCACTTCGGGGCCGGCCGTGCGGCCCCGGCCGACCCCCACGCGCTGCCCGCACTGCTGACGGGCGCCGACGGAATCGTGCACGCCACGCCCACCGGCATGGCCGCCCACCCCGGAATGCCGCTCCCCGCCGAGCTGCTGCACCCCGGGCTGTGGGTCGCCGAGGTCGTCTACCGCCCGCTGGAGACCGAACTGCTGCGTACCGCCCGCGCGCTCGGGTGCGCCACGCTCGACGGCGGCGGCATGGCCGCCTTCCAGGCCGTGGACGCGTTCCGTCTGTTCACCGGGCGGGAACCCGACAGCACCCGCATGCTCGCGGACATCGCGGAGCTGGCCGGCGCCGCGGGCGTCCGCAAGTAGCCGCAGACGTCCGCAACCGGAGGAAGGGTCATCGTGCGTACGTCCATCGCCACCGTCTCGCTCAGCGGATCCCTGACCGAGAAGCTCACGGCCGCCTCCCGGGCCGGCTTCGACGGCGTCGAGATCTTCGAGAACGATCTGCTGGCCGGTCCCCTGAGCCCCGAGGAGGTCCGGGCCCGCTGCGCCGACCTCGGTCTGACCATCGACCTCTACCAGCCCATGCGGGACATCGAGGCCGTGCCCGCGGACGAGTTCGAGCGGAATCTGCGCCGGGCCCGGCACAAGTTCGAGTTGATGAACCGGCTCGGCGCGGACACCGTCCTGGTCTGCTCCAGCGTCTGCCCGCTCGCCGAGGACGACGACGCGCTCGCGGCCGAACAGCTGCGTAAACTCGCCGAGCTCGCACAGGACTTCGGGATCCGCGTCGCCTACGAGGCGCTGGCCTGGGGAGGGCACGTCAGCACGTACGACCACGCGTGGCGCATCGTCGAGGCAGCCGACCACCCCGCCCTCGGCACCTGTCTGGACAGCTTCCACATCCTCGCCCGGGGCAGCGACCCCAAGGGCATCGAGGACATACCCGGAGAGAAGATCTTCTTCCTGCAACTGGCCGACGCCCCGCTGATGGCGATGGACGTCCTGCAGTGGAGCCGCCACTACCGCTGCTTCCCAGGGCAGGGCGGTTTCGACGTCGCCGGGCTCCTCGGGTACGTGCTCCGCGCCGGCTACACCGGGCCGCTGTCGCTGGAGGTCTTCAACGACGTCTTCCGGCAGGCCGAGGCGGGACCCACCGCCGTGGACGCCCGCCGCTCCCTCCTCGTCCTCCAGGAGGCGACCGGCCTGACGATCCCGCCCCCGCCCGTCGTGCCGACCGGTGTCGCCTTCGCCGAACTGGTCACCCCGGACGTCGAGCCGGTCTCCGCGGTCCTCGGTGCGCTCGGCTTCGCCCGGACGGCCCGGCACCGCACGAAGCCCGTGGACCTCTGGGAACAGGGTGCGGCCCGCGTCCTGGTGAACACCGGTCCGGGCGCGCGCCGCGACGGGACCGCGCTCGCCGCCATCGGCCTGGAGTCACCGGATCCGGCGGGCGCCGCCCGCCGCGCCGAGGCCCTCCTCGCCCCCGTCCTGCCGCGCCGCCGCGCTCTGGCGGACGCGCCGCTCGACGCGGTGGCCGCGCCCGACGGCACGGAGTTGTTCTTCTGCGCGACCGGCCGCCCCGGACTCCCCAGCTGGCGGGGCGACTTCGAGGACGTCCCGGACAGCACCGCGGCCCCCGGCATCGACCGCATCGACCACCTCGCTCTCACCCAGCCCTGGCACCAGTTCGACGAGGCGGCTCTCTTCCACCGCAGCGTGCTCGGACTGCACGCCCAGGAGAGCGTCGACGTCGCCGACCCGTACGGACTGCACCGCAGCCGTGCCGTCACCAACGCGGACGGCAGCGTGCGCATCGCGCTGGGCGTCGGGCCCGCGCCCACCGACGACGGCGCCCGCGCCCAGCACATCGCGCTCGCCACCGGGGACGTGGTCGCGGCCGCCCGGCGCTTCCGCGAGGCGGGCGGCCGGCTCCTCAAGGTGTCCGCGAACTACTACGACGACCTGGCGGCGCACCACGAGTTCGCCGACGGCGAGCTGGAGACGTACCGCGACCTCGGCATCCTCTACGACCGTGACGCGTACGGCACCTTCCGCCACTGCTACACGCACACCGTCGGCCGCGTCTTCTTCGAACTGGTCCAGCGGGACTGCGGATACCGGGGCTACGGGGCCCGGAACGCGCCGGTGCGGCTCGCGGCGCAGCAGGCGGGGCGGCCCGTGGGCTGACGGCAGGCAGGTACGGCCACCACCGCCGAGGAGTTCACCCCCACGGCTTGCCAGGGCCCCGCGGACCGCTTCACGAGCACTCCTCGGCGTCCGCGGCACCCTGGCGTACCGGACGCCCCTGGAACCGCCCGTTCACGCCGGCGCCCGGAGACAGGCGGAGACGGCGGATCGGGGGTACTGCGACGAGGGCGGCGGCGCAGCCGAGGCCGGTCACCGCGGCGACCAGCAGCAGGGGGTGCACGCCGAAGACCGTACTCGCGGGGCCGGAGACCGTCTGCCCGAGGGGGACGGCGAGGATCGAGCCGGCGACCTCGTAGGCGGCCACCCGGTTCAGCCGGTCCAGTGGGACCTGCGTCTGCACCGCAGTGGCCCACTGGACGCCCCAGAAGGCCCAGCCGATGCCGCTCACCCCGTAGCCGAGCATGAGCAGCGGCAGGGCGGGAACCAGGGCCGCCGACAGCGGCATCAGCGGGAACAGGAACATCGCGAGCCCGCCGCCGAACAACGGCCGGGACGGGCGGATCCGGATCGCCACCAGACCGCCGATGACGCAGCCGGCCCCGAACGCGCCCTCGGCGTAACCGAACGCCGCCTTGCCGTGCTCGGCGATGACGGAGGCCGCGCCGAGCGGGGTGAGCGGCCCCCAGACGAACACGCCGAGCACCCACCAGATCAGGATGACGCCCCACAACCACGACCGGGAGCGGAACTCGACCCAGCCGGCGCGCAGGTTCGCCAGTGTGGAGGCCGACCGGTCCACCGTGAACGGCGGCAGCCGCAGGGCCAGCAGACAGATCCCGCTGACCGCGAAGGTGGCCGCGTCGAGCGAGAACACCCAGGACACGGAGGTGGTGGCGACGAGCAGTCCGGCGAGCGTGGGCCCGGCCATCGTGGCGATCCCCTGGCTCACCCGCAGCACTCCGTTGGCCTGCCGCGGATCGGCGGCGATCTGCGGCACCAGGCTGGTGAGGCCCGGCTGGAACATCGCGGTGGCGATCCCGCCGAGCAGCGATCCGGCGATGATGAACCACAGCGGCGGGTGCCCGAGACCCAGGCAGACCGCGAGCGATACCTGGATCAGGCAGCGCACGACGTCCGAGCCGATCATCATCGGCCTCGGGTGGAACCGGTCCGCGAAGACCCCGCCGAACACGACGAAGAGGGCGAACGCCCCCATCCAGGCCGCGAGCGTGAAGCCGACCCCGCTCACTCCGTACCCGAGGGAGAGCATGGCGACGGCCGTCGCGACCGGGACCATCGCGTCACCGAGCATCGACACGATGCGGGCGGTGAAGTAGAGGGCGAAGTTACGGGTCCAGAGGCGGGCGGGTGCGGTGACGGACACGTCCATGATCGGCCATGGTGACGCCGACGCGGGCCCGTTTCAAGGTCTAGACCACAAGTGCTCGTAACGCCGGTGGGAGCCCGTCACCCGCCCCGTCTCCGCGCCGGGAAGCGGACGGCGTTGTGATGATGTACTCGGCCCGGGCCACTACGCCGGCGCCCTCGCCCCACCGTGGGTGGTCGGCGAGTTCGGCCATGTCCCGTGGCCCGGGCGGAAAGGCGGCCGGTCGAGAGATCTCGGCCGGCGGGCTAGAGGTCGAACTCGTGCGGCGGCAGGTCGAGCGCGAAGCACGCCTCCCGGACGATCGCCTGCTCGTCCTTGTCGAAGTTGCCGTCGGCGCCGCCGATGACGATGCCGATCTGGATCACCGCACGCGCCTCGGCGGGCTTCTTCTTCGCCTTGCCGATCTCCTGGAGCACGCTGACCTTGCCGAAGGCGAAGTCGGCGGTCAGCTTGTTCAGGTTGTCCTCGAAGCGGCGGCGCAGGTCGTCGGCCGGAAAGTTCTGCAACACCTCATTGGTGGCGATGAGTTGGGCCACACGCTGGCGCTCTGACGGGTCCACCGTGCCGTCCGCGGCCGCCACGAGCGCGCACATCGCCATGCTCGCGTCGCGGAACGCCCCGCTCTTCAGATCGTTCTTCTTCGCCACGAGCTGGGTCTGCATCGTCGAGGCGGATTCCTTGATGCGGTCCCACAGGGCCATGAGAACTCCCAACGTTGTCGAGGGCGGCCCGCCCCGATGGGCGGGCCGTGACCTCTCTCGTTTCTACAGCAAGGTAGAAGGAACTAGCGGGGAGCAGCAGAAGTTCCGGCCGTGTTCCATTCCGCGACCACGGGCCGGCCGTGCTCGGTGGAGAGCCGGCTGACCGTGCCCGTCGCGAGCTGGAACAGCCGACCCTCGGCGGCCGTGAGTCCGAGGTGCCGGGCGGTGAGCACGCGCAGGAAGTGGGCGTGGGCCACCAGGATCACGTCTCCTTCGGCGAGGGCGGGTGCGATACGGGCCAACACCCGGTCGGCGCGCGCCCCCACCTCGTCCGGCGACTCGCCCGGATGTCCGGGCGGGCCCGGCGCCACCCCGTCGGTCCACAGGTACCAGTCGGGCCGAGTGCGGTGAATCTCGGCGGTGGTGATCCCCTCGTAGCCGCCGTAGTCCCACTCGTGCAGCTCGGGGTCGGGGACCCCGGACAGACCGGCGAGTTCCGCGGTGCGTATCGCGCGGTCGAGGGGGCTGGTGAGGGTGAGAGCGAAGGTGCGTCCGGCGAGCAGAGGGGCGAGGGACTTTGCCTGTTCCTCGCCCCGCTGGGTGAGCGGGAGATCGGTCCGGCTGGTGTGCTGACCCGACACGCTCCATTCGGTTTCGCCGTGGCGGACCAGCAGGAGGTCGCCCACGGCTCACTACTCCTTGGCCGACTCGACGGCGTGGCCGCCGAACTGGTTGCGCAGCGCCGCGATCATCTTCATCTGCGGCGAGTCGTCCTGCCGGGACGCGAACCGCGCGAAGAGCGACGCGGTGATCGCGGGCAGCGGCACCGCGTTGTCGATGGCGGCCTCGACGGTCCAGCGGCCCTCGCCGGAGTCCTCGGCGTAGCCGCGCAGCTTGTCCAGGTGCTCGTCCTCGTCGAGGGCGTTGACCGCGAGGTCCAGCAGCCAGGAGCGGATGACGGTGCCCTCCTGCCAGGAGCGGAAGACCTCGCGGACGTTCTCCACCGACTTGACCTTCTCCAGCAGCTCCCAGCCCTCGGCGTAGGCCTGCATCATCGCGTACTCGATGCCGTTGTGGACCATCTTGGAGAAGTGACCGGCGCCGACCCGGCCGGCGTGGACGTACCCGTACGGGCCTTCCGGCTTGAGCGCCTCGAAGATCGGCTGGAGACGTCCGACGTGCTCTTTGTCGCCGCCGACCATCAGTGCGTAGCCGTTCTGCAGGCCCCACACGCCGCCGGAGACGCCGGCGTCGACGAAGCCGATGCCCTTGATGCCGAGCTCGGCGGCGTGCTTCTCGTCGTCGGTCCAGCGGGAGTTGCCCCCGTCGACGACGATGTCACCGGGGGACAGCAGGTCCTTGAGTTCGTCGACGACGGACTGGGTGGGGCCGCCGGCCGGAACCATCACCCAGACCACGCGCGGTGCTTCGAGGCTCTCGACCAGTTCGGGCAGGTGCTTGACATCGGAGATGTCCGGGTTGTGGTCGTAGCCGATGACGGTGTGGCCCGCGCGGCGGATCCGCTCGCGCATGTTGCCGCCCATCTTGCCGAGACCGATGAGTCCGATCTGCATATCAGTTCACTTCTTCCTGAGCGTGCGGTATGCGGCCACGAGGGCGGCGGTGGAGGGATCGAGACCGGGCACGTCCGCGCCTTCGGTCAGGGCGGGTTCTACGCGCTTGGCGAGGACCTTGCCGAGTTCGACGCCCCACTGGTCGAAGGAGTCGATGTTCCAGACGGCGCCCTGGACGAACACCTTGTGCTCGTAGAGGGCGATGAGCTGGCCGAGCACCGACGGGGTCAGCTCGGTGGCCAGGATCGTGGTGGTGGGGCGGTTGCCCTTGAAGGTGCGGTGCGGCACCTGCTCTTGGGGGACACCCTCTGCGCGGACCTCGTCGGCGGTCTTGCCGAAGGCCAGCGCCTGGCCCTGCGCGAACAGGTTGGCCATCAACAGGTCGTGCTGCGCCTTGAGTTCGTCGCTCAGCTCGTCGACGGGGTTGGCGAAGCCGATCAGATCGGCCGGGATCAGCTTGGTGCCCTGGTGCAGCAACTGGTAGTAGGCGTGCTGCCCGTTGGTGCCCGGGGTGCCCCACACCACCGGCCCGGTCTGCCATTCCACCGGGTTGCCGCCGCGGTCCACGGACTTGCCGTTGGACTCCATGTCGAGTTGCTGGAGGTAGGCGGTGAACTTGGACAGGTAGTGCGAGTACGGCAGCACGGCGTGCGACTGGGCGTCGAAGAAGTTGCCGTACCAGATGCCCAGCAGACCCAGAATCAACGGGGCGTTGGCCTCGGCGGGCGCGGTCCTGAAGTGCTCGTCGACGATGCGGAAGCCGTCGAGCATCTCCCGGAAGCGCTCCGGGCCGATGGCGATCATCAGGGACAGGCCGATCGCCGAGTCGTACGAGTAGCGGCCGCCGACCCAGTCCCAGAACTCGAACATGTTGTCCGGGTCGATGCCGAACTCGGTGACCTTGCCGGCGTTCGTGGACAGGGCGACGAAGTGCTTGGCGACCGCCTTTTCTCCCCCACTCTCGACTTCGCTCGAGCGGGAGGTGCCCCCGTCCCCCAGGCCCTTCAGCAGCCAGGACCTGGCCGAGGTCGCGTTGGTGATCGTCTCGATGGTGGTGAACGTCTTGGAGGCGACGATGAACAGCGTCTCCGCCGGGTCCAGATCCCGCGTGGCCT